>JANXVE010000121.1 GCA_025351825.1 Chamaesiphon sp. 341R_metabat_111
CGCTTTTTCCACGATCTGCGAACTTTGACTACCTATTTTGTCTTTGATAGCTGGCAGCATCTATTTTCTTTTATGCTTGATGAGTTTGAACCCCTCACAACTGCCAACTCATCCTGAATTGCCCAAATTTAGAATTGCTGATTAATCGTAGATCTTCGGGTACCCATGAAGGGCAACCCTACAAGCTATCTGTAGGGGTGTCCTTCATGGGTACCCTAGATCTACCCTTAGCAATAGTCTGTATATAATTGGTGTAAGATGTGAAATTACTGGTCGAGTAAACTTCTCAACATCCAGGCAGTTTTTTCATGTAGCTGTAGCCGCTGCGTGAGTAGATCCGCAGTTGGCTCATCGCTAGCTTTGCCAGCGACTGCATAGATCGATCGAGCCGTCCGACAGACAGCTTCTTGCCCTTCAACCAGAAGCTTAATCATCTCCGTTGCTTTTGGCACGGTAGTTGTTTCGGGGATCGAACTCAACTCGGCATACTGCGTGTAGCTGCCAGGTGCAACAAATCCCAACGCGCGAATCCGTTCGGCAATTAAGTCTACCGCCAGAGCTAGTTCGGTATACTGAGTCTCAAACATCAAGTGCAGAGTCTGGAACATTGGCCCAGTTACATTCCAATGGAAGTAATGTGTTTTGAGATACAAGCTATAAGTATCTGCCAACAGCCGCGATAAGCCATCGGCAATTTCCTTGCGGGTATCTGCATCAATTCCAATTTCTACTTGCATCATTATTGTTGGTTCTCCTGAAAATATTTACCAATCTTCTCTTCTATTTTACGCACGATCTTTACTTTGTCTGTCACGGAAACATCAAAACTTTACTCCCACAGATTAAAAAGTTAGGCAGATTGCTAATCGATAATAAGCTATGCTTTGGATGTCGTTGGCATATCATAGAGTCATTCGATCGATTTGTTTAACTGGTTCAGTCCCCTTAAATTCACGCGAATGTATTCTTTTTGGCAACGCCTCACATTATCAGATTTGTCACTAGATCGAATAGTTGATGCTAGTTATGTGCATCGCTGGGTGGGGAGTCTCCACTCCTGGCGACAGCGGAGCTGGTTGATGCAGTGGGGTGAAGAGATTGGGGCGATCTTGACTTCGTTGATTTTTATCGTATCGCCGTTTGAAAAGTCGATTCCAGGGCTGTCTACCGAGACAGTCGGACTATTGATGATTGCGGTGGCGGTTTTTTGGGTATTGCTAACTGTCTCAGATGAACGAACTGGCGGTGTTACGCCGATTCACGTTACGATTTTGGCATTTTGGGCAGTGTCGGCGATCTCTACTGGGTTGTCACCTGTGCGAGCTGCTGCGATTGAGGGCTTGAGCAAGCTCAGTCTATATCTACTATTATTTGTGATGCTGGCGCGGTTGTGTCGATCGAGTCAGATCCGCAATTGGCTAATTGCCATTTATCTCAATGTTGCTTTCGTTGTCAGTGGTTATGGCATCCATCAAGCTATTTATGGTGCCAAACAATTGGGCAATTGGGTGGATGCCGAGTCTACATTGGCGAAGACAACGCGAGTCTATAGTTATTTGAATAATCCCAATCTACTTGCGGGTTATCTCTTACCTGCGATCGCATTTAGCGTAGCAGCATTTTTTATCTGGAAGGGCTGGATTCACAAAACTCTAGCCGTTGTGATGGTGGTAGTAGATACATCCTGCTTACTAGTGACATATTGCCGTGGTGCTTGGATTGGGCTAGTCGTAGGGATAATTGTCGCGGCGGGACTGGTTTACTACTGGTTGCGCCCCCAGTTGCCGAAGTTTTGGCGATCGTGGGGGTTTCCGATCGTCTTAGGTAGTATTGTCGTTATTGGTGGGCTGGCCATTTTCGTAATTCCCAGTTTACGCGATCGAGTCTTGAGTATTTTTAGTGGTAGCAAAGATAGCAGTAATAATGTCCGATTGGAAGTCTGGAAGGCTGCTCAGAAGATGATCCACGATCGACCAATTTTGGGCTTTGGCCCTGGCGATCGGGTGTTTAAGAAGATTTACCCCATTTATCAGACTAGCCCCCGCTTTGGGGCGATTGGAGCCTATTCAGTGTTCCTCGAAACAATTGTTGAGGTTGGCTATATTGGCTGCGCTTGTCTAATTTGGTTAATCGCAGTAACGGCTAATTGTGGAATTGAAGGTCTGAAGAGATTGCGTCAAAATGGAGATCCACAAGCTTTTTGGTTGATGGCGGCAATCGTATCGATCGCAGCAACTCTCACTCAAGGTGCCACTGATACTGTCTGGTATCGTCCTGAAATCCAAACTCTGTGGTGGTTAACCGTCGGGATTGTCGCTAGCTTTTACCAGCCATTAGCCACACCCGAACCCCAAATTAGTCAATCTGCAAGTGATGAATAACCGACAGCAAACTTACTATGATTTATTCGATGTTCATCCGAGTGCTTCTGCCCTCGAAATTCGTCGTGCTTATCGAGAATTGAGCAAAAAATATCATCCCGATACCACTATTCTCAGTACGGCAGTAGCCACCTCAAAATTTCAAGCTCTCAATCAAGCCTACGCTGTAATTAGCAATCCCGAACGGCGATTGACATACGATCTCGAAATCGGCTATTCGCGAGTAGTGGTAGTGCAACCTAGCTCATTTCAAGCACTCAATTCCCGACCAGATAACTATCGATCGTCAGCATATCTCGATCCGACCGATCGACCACTTTCTAGCGGTGAAATTACTGCGCTGTTGATGCTGGTGGTAACTTTTCTCGGTTGTTTAGTCTTGGCAATCTCAATCGGGGTAATTAGAGGCGAGATTTGACATTAACGCAAGCTCAATCCCAATCAAACTACTGAAAAATCAGTGTATTGGCGCATAGATGGATGATGTAGACCCAATACAATATCATGCCGATCGACACCTAAATTCATGAGATCGTCAGCGATTAGCTCTTCTGTAATATTATGCTGAATCCAAACTTTATCACCTTGAATGTCAATATGTACGATCGGATAAAAAATTCGTTTGTATCCTTCCCAACCCATGTACAATAATTGGTAATGATCGTGTTCTACATCACAAATTGTTTGAACTTCAACATCCTTTTGATTTGCTCTACGTTGAGCATATTCAGAAATTACAGATTGAATACAATTACGAGTATAAATTAGATCTAACATTTGACAATTGCCTCCCGATCGGTATCGTAAATGATTAAACTTATTTGAGCGCGCTCGATTACCGATTGAATAAAGCGACGTACAAAAACTTTTTCATAAGTTGCTAATGATATTGCTAGATATAATTTTCGATCTGGCTCTAGATCTGCTAATGCATAACGGTAGTTGATAAACTGTCCAACTGCTGCATGAAAATCGTTAATTGCAGATTGACCTAAAAAGCTTTTGATTTCAATGGCAATCTTTTCATTTTCTCGTTCTGCACCAATCAACATTTCAGCACCTAGATCGATATGTAGATCCGTCACGGCATCGACTTTAAGGGTGAGCGGATCGTGAGTGATTTTCCACCCCTCTTTTTCAAGAGCTATTTTGACAATATTATGAAAACGATCTTTTGCAGCCATTTCATCACCCCTACATCACATCTATTATATCTTGACTAGTTTTGCTAAAACCTTGAGTATTTCGGCGATCGGAGCGAAAATTTAAGAGGTACCTATTTTGTAACTCGATCGCTATGGGTCTTCTCCAGAATAAACTAGCCATAGGGATAATTTTAGTCATCGCAGGTACTGGTGTCGGTGCTGCTGTGGGTGGATATTTTCGCCAGCAACCGGAATCACCGCTTGCACCACAAACTAATAACAGCAAGCAACCAGCTAATTCTTTACAGCCAATCGGTTTACCGCTGACTCAACCGGAAAATACTAATTTCATCACTACCGCCGTCGAAAAAGTTGGTCCAGCGGTGGTCAAAGTTGATGCTGTTCAGCTTGTCGGGCAAAATCAACTGGTGAAGAAGTTTTTGGGTAATTCTGCCAGTGAAGAACGAGTCGAAAAAGGAACCGGATCGGGATTTATCCTCAGTGCTGATGGCAAGATTGTGACCAATGCTCATGTGGTTGAGGGAGTCGATCGTGTCAAAATAACGCTCAAAAGTGGGAAAGTACTAGAAGGTAAGGTAGTTGGGGTCGATCGAGTCACCGATGTTGCCGTCGTCCAAGTTAACGCTCAAAATTTACCAGCAGTAACTCTAGGTAATTCGGATAAACTAGTCCAAGGTGAATGGGCAATTGCGATCGGCAATCCCCTCGGATTGGATAACACAGTCACAGTGGGAATTATCAGCGCAACCGGACGGAATAGTTCCCAAGTCGGTATCCCTGATAAACGAGTGAGTTTCATTCAAACCGATGCCGCCATCAATCCTGGTAATTCGGGTGGTCCCTTACTCAATGCGCGGGGTGAAGTAATCGGCATCAATACCGCCATTCGTGCCAATGCTCAAGGTTTGGGTTTTGCCATCCCGATGGAGACAGCCAGCCGGATTACCACTCAACTATTTGCCACCGGAAAGGTGCAGCATCCCTATCTCGGCGTGCAAATGATTCCCCTGACCCCCGAACTCAAAGCTGGAATTGCTAAAGAACCCAGCCTCAGATCGAAACTCACCGCCGAACGCGGCGCGGTAGTAATGGAAGTGGTACCCAGTTCCCCCGCCGAAGCTGGTGGGATCGAGCCTGGAGATGTAATTATTAAAGTTGCAGGGCAATCGATCGATACCCCCAGTGATGTCCAGCAGCAAGTAGAAGCCAGCACAATCGGTGAAACCCTCAAACTAGTCGTCGATCGTCAAGGACAGGTGCGATCGCTCGATATCAAGCCGAGTGTGTTTCCTGTAGCGGGGGAGAGGGAGTAGGGCGTGGGAGCGTGGGGGCGCGGGAGCGTGGGAGACTGGGAGTAAGACTTAAAATGCCCCCGTGCCCCCGTGCCCCCCATGCCCCCATGCCCCCATGCCCCATTTTCACGCTCTTAACTCAAACCCATTCAAATACTCCATCGGCTTGTTGGGATCGAAGGCGATTCGATCGATAAACATCTCTGGCTGTTCGATTTTAAGTTGTCCTTTGGGCATATTCAACCAGAAAGCTTTAGCAACATCAGCATAAGATTCCGTCGGATATAGCTGCTTGATTACAGCATCAGCATCTTTGGGATAATTAGTAAGCTGCTGTTGATTCCATCTCACCATTTGGGTTACAACCCAGGCAGCATGGGAGTGCCACAGAAAGTTTGCATGATTTGGCTGCTGGAGATACTTTGTTTGTTGAAAGTGAAAGATTTGAAAATCAGGGACTGTAACTACTTCAGGATTCCGATCGAATCCACCATAGTTATAGTTGCCAGTCAATATTTTTTGCCAACCTTTGTTATTACCAGCATCAGTATATTCGGACTTACCTAAAATCGGCGCGAGGGCAGTCACATTTTCTTGGTTATCACAATATTGACAAGCTTCCAATACTGCTGCCATCATTGCCTTTGCTGTAATCGGATAATCCTTGAGCCAAGTGTCCAGTGTTGCTAGAATCTTCTCAGGATGTCCACGCCAAATATCTCGATCGATCGTTGCTGTAAATGCTTTTTTGTTGGCAATAGTTTTTTGATTAAATAACTCATCAGTAGCATAGCCAATAACACTACCACTATCTAATCCTGCGGTAATCTCATCAGGAGCTAACACTTGAAACTTGAGATCCCGCTCCCCATCAATCCCCATCGTACCCAACCAATATCTAGTCGTATAGTTGGCCATTGCCGCAGGGTGCGAAATTGCAAAACCTGGTGGTTTCTTCAGTTCACGGAAAAACTTATTATATCCATCTTGCAATTCATTTACCGTATTATAAGCTTGGCGTGGTCGCAATCCACCTTTCCAAGCAACCTCACCAAAACTAATACTATTACCATTGATGTTTAACCCCATCAAGGCAACTGTATTTGCACTACCTTTGGGTTTATTTTTATCCCGATCTCGATCTTTACTTTTTTTCTCTCCGTCGCTATTCTCATCTTCCGATTGCGATCGCGCTCTCGATTTGCTGTTTTTACTACTAAAATATTCCCACAGCGGCATCGCAAACAAAGTCTGCACTGCATCCAACTTGCCACTATGCAATTCCTGCTGCACCTGTTCCCAAGTCGGCTGTTTTACCAGCGTCACATCCAAGCCATATTTCTTGAACATCCCCTTCTCTTTAGCCACTACCAACGGTAGACAGTCCAAGCTGGAGACAATCCCAATCTTGAGTTCGGTTTTTTCCACCTTGCCAAAGTTAGCTGGCGGCTGAGTAAAATGAGTACTCCCTTGACTCGTACAAGCTGCGATGGTCAGACCTGCCGCGCTAAGAGTACTATATTGCAGAAATTGGCGACGCTTCATGTTGAAGAATTGATAATTGAGAATTGATACTTCGGCTACGCTCAGTACACGTAATTGATAATTACCCTTCCCTAAGTTAGTTTGAAGATAGTTATGTTGAATTCTACAGGATGCTGTGACTCTTTTAAGAAGTGGTTTATGGGAA
The DNA here is from genome assembly GCA_025351825.1 of Chamaesiphon sp. 341R_metabat_111. Classification (GTDB taxonomy): domain Bacteria; phylum Cyanobacteriota; class Cyanobacteriia; order Cyanobacteriales; family Chamaesiphonaceae; genus Chamaesiphon. Next base: position 6,530 of record JANXVE010000121.1, read on the forward strand.
GTGGTTTAGTGGTTTAGTTGCTAGTGATTTAGTTAATAGTGCCTCCCACTCCTCCCACACCTCTCACACTCCCCACCCCCACCCCCACCCTTGAACCTCAAAGCCCCACTCACAATCGGCTCCCTTCAGCTCAATAGCCGCGTCTTTCAATCTCCCTTGTCCGGAGTCACAGATCTGGTCTTTCGTCGCTTGGTGCGGCGATATGCCCCCGACTCGATGATGTATACGGAGATGGTGCAGGCTTCGAGCTTGCGACATCTGAAGGAAATCCCTCGGATCATGGAAATCGATCCAGATGAGCGACCAATTAGTATTCAGCTTTTCGATTGTCGTCCTGATTTTTTGGGCGAAGCGGCTCAAATTGCGGTGGGACAAGGCGCACAGACGATCGATATCAATATGGGCTGTCCCGTGAATAAGATCACTAAAAATGGCGGTGGTTCATCACTCCTGCGGGATCCTGAAACCGCTGTTTTGCTCGTTAAAGCTGTTGTAAATGCTGTTAATATTCCTGTCACCGTCAAAACGCGAATCGGCTGGTCGGATGATGAAATTAATATTCTAGATTTTGCCCAGCGAATGCAGGATGCTGGCGCGCAGATGATGACAGTTCATGCTCGTACTCGCGCCCAAGGCTACAGCGGTACGGCAAATTGGGATTGGATTCGCAAAGTCAAGCAAGTATTATCGATTCCCGTGATTGCCAATGGGGATATCTTTTCAGTCGAGTCGGCAATTTTATGTCTGGAGCAAACTGGCGCAGACGGTGTGATGTGTTCTCGCGGTACCCTCGGCTATCCTTTTCTCGTCGGCGAAATCGACCATTTTCTCAAAACAGGCGACAGATTACCACCACCAAATTCGATCGATAGGTTAGAGTGTGCCAAAGAACATCTGCAAAATCTGTATATCTACAAGGGCGAACGTGGTATCCTGCAATCCAGAAAGCACATGACTTGGTACGCCAAAGGATTTTCCGGTGCATCAGAACTCCGCACCCAGCTTCAAGAAATCAAAAATGTCGCAGAAGGAGTAAGTCTGCTCGATCGACAAATAGAACTATTAGCAAAAGAAGTGTAGTGGCTAGAGACTCATCAATCACAGACCGCTAGCCACTCAGTGATTCTAGAGATTACCGCGCAAAGCTGCGAGTAAAAATACGACGACTGGGCCAGCAATCATAATCATTGCCACCATTGACAGTTGGGCGATTACTTCCCAGTTAATGCTAAGTACACTGTCAATAACACCGCTCAAAAAGTCCATATTTCCTCTCAATTAAACTTAAATATATTATATAGCCAACAGGATTCGGCAACCCAATTTTATTTGGGTCAAGCGGGGCTAGATTAATTTAGTTTACAAAAATACAAAGAATTGGGAGTTTGGAGCTTGGAGAGCACCAACAACCAAATCCTGTCCATCCTCAAATCCTTAAATCCTGATTAAAAGGGGTGTGTGAATTTGTCAAATACCTAATAGACTAGACAGGTAACAAATGACGAATCAAAATATGTCTATATGGCAGTGTGTAAAGCAGTGTGGGGCTTGCTGCAACTTGGATCCGAGCGATCGACCAGATTTGGAAGAGTACCTGCCACCGGAGCAGCTAGCCATCTATCTGAGCATGGTGGGTGAGGACGGTTGGTGTATCAATCTCGACAAGGATACTCGATCGTGCAATATTTATGATGCTCGTCCTGCTTTCTGTCGAGTACAGGAAGACACATTCGTTGCCATGTTTGGGATTGAGCCAGCGGACTTGAATGATTTTGCGATCGCTTGTTGTCGTGAACAGATAGAAGGTGTGTATGGAGATCGGAGCCTAGAGGCGATTCGATTTGACCAAGAACTGGGAATTCTTCTCTAGATCTCGACCTTTGCTTATTAATATGAGAAGATTAAATAGACCAGAAAACTTAGCAATAGTGCAGACTTGTCCGTGACTAGTCCCTCCGATCGAGAAAATTCACTTAGCGAGCTAGTCGCAGAAACGCTAGAACAGACATCGACCGTAGATACTCAAAAATCTGGAGTGTGGACGACCTTCTTTTCAACATTTATCACTATTTTCCTCGCTGAAATGGGTGATAAAACTCAGTTAGCTACGCTTCTATTGAGTGCCCAATCTGGGTCGCCGTGGATCGTATTTATTGGTTCGGGCGCGGCATTAATTGCGACTAGTTTAGTCGGGGTATTACTAGGACGTTATCTGGCGAAGATTTTGTCACCAGAAACCCTAGACATCGCAGCAGGCATGTTGCTGATGGTAATTTCGATTCTGCTACTGGGTGATGTCGTCCAACTTTAGACACTTACTGCGATGGCAATCGCCGTGCTAATTGGGATACAAACCCGACTCTTCCAAAAAGTCGGGTTTGTATCAGCACTAACTTTACAGTTCTAATCTCCTTGCGGACATTCATCCCATAGCTGTGTGGTTTGACGCAAACTACTCCAGTTACCGCCGCCTAAAATTAGATGATCTAGTAATGGAATTTGAAGCAGCTTTGCCCCTGCTAATAGTTGCCGAGTCAAATCGAGATCGGCTTGACTGGGTTCGGTGCTGCCCGATGGATGATTGTGAGCGACGATCGTTTTGGTAGCACCTTGCTTGAGAATCGCTGTAAATATTTCCTTGGGTGGAGCCAGAGTTTCGGTAGCTGTACCGATCGAAATTAATTGTGTACCGAGTAATCTATTCTTGACATCTAGTAACAAAATGGCAAATCGCTCTTGAGATGACCACATCAACTCTTGACTCAGCGCGGCGGCTGCGGCTTCGGGACTTTCAATAATCGCTCGATCGGGTGGACGTAGTATACATGCTCTTTGACCCAGTTCGATCGCTGCTAAGATCGCTGTAGCTTTGGCTGGGCCGACACCCTGAATATCCATTAGCTCTTGGGGATGCAGATCGCGCAATCTTTCTAGCGGATCCCGCTGATGTTGACCAAAATAATTGAGGATGTACTCACCCAATCCGATCGCAGATAGTTTACCAGGCCCTTGTCCCGTTCCCAACAAAATCGCAATCAATTCAGCATTCTTTAGATGCTTAACTCCATGTGCGAGTAAGCGTTCGCGAGGACGTTCGGTACTGGGAATATCAATAATGCGTAAGCTGTAGGTCATGCCAGTAACAAGCGATCGAAGTGTAGTTAAAATTACTTGTTACTCTACGATGATTCCGTAGCCGATCGAATCCACACAATGGCTGATTTATAGTTCGATCGATCCCCAAAGTACTACGCTGTTTAGCCGCCACTCAATTTAGCTTTGTAGCCCAATTTAGTCACAATTTCTAGTAACTTCTGTCGATGATCGCCTTGAATTTCGATCGTGTTATCCTTGAGTGCGCCACCAGCACCGCATTGATTCTTCAATACTTTGGTGAGGCTAGTTAGGGTATCCAGCGATACCTGAAAGCCACTTACGATCGTCACAGTTTTACCGCCTTTGCCCTTTCTAGAAACTTCGATTTTGAGTTTATGCTGGTTGGGTGGTAGTTCGGGGGTGTCGTCGAGATCTGGTTCTTCTTCACCAAATTCACGATAGGCGATTTTATTACTGTCTTTTGCCATGTCTTCTTGCTTGTGTTGAGATCGGATGCAACCTCGATTTTAAGATGGTGGATGACGATTGAAAATTTTTTCTTCTGCTCTAATTGCTAACATGATTGGACGATTTAAGCTGAGAGCGTCAATCGTGGCACGTCCTATCGCTGTTAAAGCAGTAACTTCAACATCATCCCAATCAAAGTGTTCTCTCCAGCTCTGCTGACGGGGGTGGAATATTAATACCAGCTCATCACTAGCGGGATCTTTGATTAACTGTCGAGCACCTTTTCGTAAAGAACAGGACACACAGGCAAGTGCCAGATTATCTGCGGTAGTTGAGCCACCTCCGAATTCTGGAGTGATATGGTCAATATGAAACGTTGCAACTTGTCCTGCTTGAGACAAGCCACAATACTCGCATCGATCTCCGGATCTATGAATGACCAATCGACGCAAAAAAATAGGTATGCTTGTCATCGTCTACTGAGGTGTATACTGTGCTCGCAGACGGATTAAGGATATAAACTCCATTAATTCAACCAGCCCCTCTGCCTCACTGCGTTCTGACTGGGTAAGCATTTCACCAGCATCCTGGCGATCTAATAGCCAGTTGAGCCGATCTCTCACGCCTTCAGAAAATTGAAAGTGAGTTAGCTCAATAGGTATTTCAATAGTTTCTGCCATGATATTAAGGCTGACAAAATACGATACTGTCTAGTGTAATTGAAACCAAGCGTCAATTGGAGCTAGAGGCAGTAATCTTTAGAGCAATTGAGCCACTTCATAACGTTCAGATCCCACGCAAGTGGTAAATATTATGCAAACTACTAGAACGACTCTCTACTGCTGACGCAAAAGTTATCTTGTTGAAGCCATTAAGTCTCAATAGAGTGGGTTTTCAAGCCAACAATATCGCCAGTTGAAGTTTTGCCGATGATATAGATATCGATCTCAACTTCACCAACGCGGAAAACTTGAACTTCGGATAGATTATTGTTAATCGAATCTAATAGATTTGTGTATCGATCGATCGGCTCTAATTCTGCCTGTTCGTACCAGTCTTCGATCGTCAGCACAGGCTCGAATAGATCTGTCAGGGGAATAGATTCGATCGCCAGATCGGTGTCATAGATATTGCTAAATAAATCACTGGGAGTCAGCTCTACACCTAGTTCCCAAGTGACTATTTCAAATGGGTAGTCGGATTCGCTCGACCAAAGCAGATCTGTGGTAGCTTGTTTGAGTCGATCGATGACTTCGGCTGTTGTTACGATCGCATCGAGGTCACTTTTTGAAATAGATTTAGGGGTAGGATTGTCCATCGGTAGCAATCTGAGCGGATTTGTGGGAATAATAATTCTATCAAAGCATCTACTACTTAAGCATATGTCCGAACTTGATGTTAATTTACCCAGCACCCGCCAAACTCAAGGGTTAATCAAAGACAAGATCGAAGTATCAATCAAATTAATCACTGGGGATGTCTTTGCAGGGAGAATTGTCTGGCAAGATCCTGAATGCTTATTTTTTGCAGATGCCAATGATAAAAAAACATTAATTTCTCGTCGCGCGATCGCCTATGTTCAGCCGCATTAGGGGCGTGGGGGCGAGGGAGCGTGGGTGCATAGGGGCACGGGAGAAAGGGCGCAAATATTCGCACAGTAACAAACTCCCAACTCCCAACTCCCAACTCCCAACTAAACCACTATTCACCGATCGACACTGATTCTACTACCGGAATTGGCAGGACAGGAATGGAGATTTCGCCGCTGGTGAGTTGCTCGAAGACGGTTTGTTCATCTACCGAACCAACGACTAGACAACTATCGCCCAATTGAAAGGTAGTACCGCCATTGGGATAGTTAATTTGGCTACCGTCTTCCCGTTGGATGGCGACGATCGTAGCTCCACTTAGGGGGCGAATGCTGGCGGTAGCGATCGAATTGCCCAACAATGGGGAGGCTAAGGATAGTCGATGCCACCGTCGATTCATGCCCAATGTATCCGCCTGAACGTTTTGAGCCATTTCGCCGAGTTTTCCTTCAGGTCGTAGCTTCATGTAATGAGAATTGCGAATAGTTTTGACTTGGCGTTGAATCTGAATCGTCGGTAAACCAATTTTGACAAGCAAGTGGGATGCCATTTCCAGGCTGGCTTCAAATTCTGGCTGAACGACTTCACTACCGCCGAGTTGGTAGAGTAGTTCGATATCTTGATACTGATTTGCCCGCACGACGATATCTAGTTCGGGGGAGATTTCTAGGGCGTGTTTGAGGCAGAGGCGGGTGCTCATCGCGTCAGGGAGCGCGATCACCATCGCTCTAGCTCGATCGAGTCCAGCTCTAGTCAGGACGGGGATACTGACGGCATTGCCGTAGATATAGGGAATCCCATCATCCCGCAGCTTCTGAATGGCTGCTTCTGACTGATCTACTACTACTACGGGAATATTTTGTTCGGCGAGGAGTGTCACCAAATTCTGTCCCGTGCGTCCATAGCCGCAAATCACAATCGGTGGTTCGAGGGGTACATGTTCGGTGATTTCCTTGGGTGGATCTCCAGGCTTGAACCATCGATCGAGTGCTGGAACTGTCTCAATCCAGTTGAATAAACTCGGAATCAATCTTAGTACAAATGGTGTCACCACTAGTGTCACTGCTGTTGTACCCAGTAGTAGTAAATACACTCGTTTGGACACCAAACCCAGATTGCGTCCTTCACTAGCTAGCACGAACGAAAATTCACCAATTTGGGCTAATCCTAATCCAGCAATCAGTGCCGTCTGGAGTGGGTAGCCGAATAGTTTAACTAATGGCGTAATGATTAAGAACTTACCAACAAAAACGATCGAGACTAGTCCCAGAATCAGATCGAGATTGTTCCAGAGAAATAGTGGATCGATCAGCATCCCGATCGCGGCAAAGAACAACGCCGCAAACACGTCCCTAATCGGCTCCACATAGGCTAAAGTCTGATCGGCGTACTCTACTTCGGAAATCATCAAACCAGCGACGAATGCGCCCATTTCGATCGATAGTCCTAGCTTTTCGGTGACGAGGGCAATCCCCAGGCACAGCGTCACAATCCCCAGTAGAAATAGCTCTCGACTTTCTGTACTTGCTAGTAACCGCAACAATCGAGGCACTACAAAAATTCCTGTCAGCGTGGCGACAACGGCAAATAAACCGATTTTAATCGCAGCTTGAATTACGGCTAGCCCGATTTCCTCGGCTGGTCGATCGAGTGCTGGTAACACTGCCAACATAAAGCCCAAAGCTAAATCCTGGACGACCAAAATTCCCAGCATTACTTGACCGTGGGAAGTATTTGTTTCATTGGCTTCCATCAGTGATTTCAACACCACTGCTGTCGAGGATAGGGATAAGATCGCTCCCAAAAATACGCCCTGCTGCGGAGTCGTCACCCAACCAACACTCACAGAAATGATCGTAGTAATCAGAATAGTCAGCAGAATCTGTAGTCCACCACCACCCAAACTAATTTTCTGGACTTTCTTGAGTTCAGAAAACGAGAATTCCACTCCTAAGGCAAACAATAGGAAAGCTGCACCAAATTGTGCTAGGGTTTCAACTTGGATTAGCTCTTTGATCAGTCCCAATCCCGTTGGTCCGACGATGATGCCACCGACGATGTAACCCAGCAGGGGCGGTAGCCCAGCTAATCCTGCCGCAACTCCACCTACGGCAGCCGCTGCCAGAATAGATACTAAATCTACAATCAGACGAAAATCTTCTAACACTAGATTTTTATAATTATGAGAGTTTTAAAAAATTAAATTAATGTAACTTAATCTACTAGGATACCGATTTTTCCAGATCTATGGGAACAGTAGAATGGCTCCTCGGTACTTAGATAGTTAGGTTGCTGCGGAGATCTTTACCCCACTCCATCCCTTCCCTTCTGAAGGGGAGGGAGCAAGAAGCCCCCCGAATCACTGAATTATGAAAGCAGCAAAATTAGTTTTATTCCGTAACTGGCAATACACCTTGCTTGGTGGTATTGTCTTGACGATCGTACTGTGGTCGGCAATCAAAGTACCTGGGATGGCCTTGGGTGCCAGATTTGCACCTGCAAGTCCCCGCCTGGGAGAAACGCTGGTAGTCAATATTACTGCTACTCCAGGCAAAACTGCCTCGCCAACAATTAAGGTTGGTGGTAAAACTTATCCAGCATTTAAAGTCGGTGTCGATCGATTTCGGGCAATGATTCCCACCACTCCACTCGAACAACCAGGCGATCGAAACCTAACTATCTCCAGCAATCCCGATACAACTACACTGAAAATACCTGTAGCCGATCGCAAATTTCAGACTCAACGCATCACTTTGTCTGGTGGCAAAGCAGGCATCGAAGCAACAGAAATGGAGCTTAAACAGGTAGCCGCTTTCAAAGCTACTGTCAGTCCTGAAAAACTTTGGGAAGGTAATTTCATCGCCCCAAATGACGGTAGAACCAGCTCTCCATTCGGCGTGCGCCGCTACTACAATGGCGAATTAGCAATGGACTATTACCATCGAGGCTTAGATTATGCGGGTGGCTATGGCTCGGCAGTCGTCGCTCCAGCAGCGGGTAGAGTAGTATTAGTCGGCTATGAGAAAAAAGGCTTCCGTGTGCATGGCAATGTGGTGGGACTCGATCACGGGCAAGGCGTAGTCAGTATCTTTATGCACATGAGCAAAATCAACGTCGAAGAAGGCGAAATGCTCGAACCAGGCGATCGAATTGGCTCCATCGGCACCACCGGAGCCTCTACAGGGCCTCACCTTCACTGGGGCTTATATGTCAACGCCGTTTCAGTCGATCCCGTTCAATGGAGATCGAATTCGATCGATTAGTGGTTTGGTGGTTTAGTGGCTTAGTGGTTTAGTTGCTAGCAATAACACTCCGTCTCCCCACACCTCCCACACCTCCCACACTCCCCGCTCCCAACGCCCCGCTCCCAACTCCCAACTCCCAACTCCCAAGCAAATGTTACTAACTCCAATCCCAAGGGCATAATAAATACAAATAGTGGCTTAACTAACGAGAGTGTTAGCACTTTAGCTATTTCAGGATTATTATTACCAGTTTTCATAATGATGAATATACAAGCGATCGTAGAACATGCTTTGGACGAGGGCTATCTCACGCCTGCGATGGAAGCAGAAGTAGGGCGAATTTGTGATAGCGCGGCGGAGCTGTCTGTAGAAGAGTATATGGCACTCGATCATTTGATGGGTGCATTACTCGCTGGGGAAATCGTCACGGTTCCACGCAAACAATTTATCAATGTGATGGAAGAACTGGTAATCAGTGAAACTATCGGTCAAATTACCGCAATTGAAGTTGACTCAGATATCCAATTAGATGTCGGTGATGTGGCTGCTTACGCGCTAAATCGTCTACCACCTCTGTATGCAACCACCGAAGAAGGTGCCAGCTACCAAAGAGATCGCGCTCAGAAAGAACTCCAAGATTTGATTGCCAAACAGGTTAAATCGGCAATCTCCCAAAACATGGATCGTCCCGAATTCTTCCCCGAACGTCAAGCTCTCACCAAGCCTGGTGGCGAAGAAGTTGTCAAGCAAGTTAGTACTCTTCTTCAAGCTTACGCACCCCAATTTGAAGCCAAAAATCACCCTGTGGGAGCTATCGATTAGATCTCAATTATCGCTTTGATGAAATGTCCTAATTGTCAGTCTACCAAGCTGCGGAAGCATGGATTTTATCGTGGGAAACAACGGTATCAATGTAAAGATTGCGCCCGTCAATTTGTGGAAACCCACGATCCAAATCTCCATCAACAAACTAGTACTGGAGTGGAGGACAGGATCGATCGATACATCACCTCGATCTCTACTCCTGCTAGTAATTTGCTGGTCAATTTGCAGCAAGCTACAGCGCAGTATCCACTCGCCCAAATGCAGCCGACTTTACCACAGGCGCAACTGATCGCGCTTTTGATGAGATCGATTGGAGCTAGTCGCGTATTAGAGCTGGGGATTTTCAATAGCTATTCTACGTTAGCAATAGCTTTGGCATTGCCAGCTTCAGGAACAGTTATTAGCTGTGGAGTAGCGGGAAAACATCTCGATATCGCTCGCGCACATTGGCATCAAGCTGGAGTCGGAGCTAGAATCGATATGCAAATTGACAGTGGATTGGATCTACTCGATTCTCTTACAGAGACGCTACGCGAACGATTATTACTTAACTATCCGATCGAGTATTTTGATTTAATTATCATCTCTGGACTCAAGCATCAATATTTACTCTACTATCAACGCGCGATCGAGTTATTACGCCCTCAGGGATTACTCATTACCACCGATGTTTTGTGGCAAGGCAAGGTTCTCAATTCTGATACTTACAACGATGATTTTACACGCGGCATCGATCTTTTCAACCGCGAACTAGCCGCAGATCCACGAGTAAATGTTTCAGTGTTGCCGATCGGTGATGGAATCTCGATCGCCACTAAAATTGGTTAATATCTAGTTGTAAAGAGACTACCAAATTGGATCGTCATAACGACGTACGATCATAATTTGTTTATCAATCGGAATACTCGCTAGACAAGCTCGCACAGGATGTTCTTGCCCTTCAATCTCTACTTCGCAAGCAAAACAAGAACCCATCAAACAACCAGTTGGAATTGTCACTCCTGCTCGATCGGCAACGTTAAGTAACGATTCGCCAGGTTCAGCAGTAACGGTAACTTTATCGGGTAAAAAATGAACGGTTACAGACATATAATAATTATATTTGGGTAAATTAGATCCCAAACTTCTCAGAGAAGTCTGGGATCTGTGATTGGTAATTAGTTATCATTGTTTGACTTTCAACATAATCAATTTATTAGCTAAAAGAGATCGAACATCTGGAATAGACAATTCAATTTTCTCTAAAATATCTCCAACTGTTAGTTGTTCCTGTTGATTCCGATTCTCATTTTGAGAGGCTATTGCTGAGGCAAACGCTCCGCTACCGCCAACGCAAGCTTGCACAAAGGCAAACTCCAGATCGCTAAGGTTTATTAGTTTCCAGTCGCAATTAAAGACATGCTGACTTTCCCAGCCTTCAATACAGGTGTGTCGATAGGGAATTGCAGCGAGAACAGTCTCATCTTGTGACCAATCGATCGCGGTTGGTAATGGTGGCTTTGATAGGAAAAATTCATAGTGGGCAACTTCAGGATCGAGCAGTTCAATTAGTCGATATTGGGCGCGAATGTCTAGCTTTTTTGCTCGTTCTAGTGCTTCAGGTGCTTTGGCTAAGAGTCGATCGAGACTCCAGAATTCGGGATTAGAAAATCCCACAAAATCTAATCCAGCAGCATCGATTAGTTCAAACAAAGTTTCGATATTGTAGTCAATTTCCTGGGGATGAACATACATATCGGCAAAACATTCATCCTGATGATTTTCCATCGCCCAGCGTTCTTTTTCCCGCTTGACTAGTCGATTTGTTTCTGGGAGCGCGGCAAATACAGACCGACCAATTTTCACCCCATCTTGATAGTCACCCCGCTTGTCTCCTTGCAACATGCCGATCGCTTTTTGCATCAGTTCGATTTCCCATCGCCCCAACTCGCCATAGACAAAGATGTGCATCAACCCACCAGGGGCTAATTTAGCTGCCAAGGCTTGGATTCCCCGAATTGGGTCTGGAGTATGGTGCAGCACTCCAACCGAGTTAATCAGGTCAAATTCGCCAGGGAGCTGGGCAACATCAAACAGGCTCAGATGATGAAATTCTACCCGAGTTGCACCCGATCGAGCGCAGCGTTCTGTAGCGACTTTGAGCGCGCCTGGACTGAGATCGATCGCCGTCACCTGCGCTTGAGGATTGAGGTGTACCAGGCTATCGGTACTCACACCCGTCCCACAGCCAGCATCCAGAATCCTAATGTCGCTCCGACTAGGCATCTGTCCCGTACAAAAATTGTAAGCCGCGTCCCACTGCCACCGCCAATTAAATCCTGGGGGCGGCTCATCTAGCAACGGTTCCGGTGGAAAGGGATAGGTATCGTAGAGATTTTGAACTGCTTGACTAATCTGGGCTGGACTGGCTTCCATAATCTCGACGCTGCTTGAAGACTCGATCGCTATCTTAGCTCAATCTTGGTAGTGTCAAATGAGATTTCTGGGGGTAGTGAGTGGATCGTGGATCGTGGAGAGCATAAGATTACGATCGCAGCTTGAACTAGTACACGATACTAATGCAGATCGCGTCTAAACTCACTTCTAAGCACTATTCACTATCAACTATGTAGACGTGAGTGTTATGGCAACCAACGTGGATGCCAACCCGAAAGGGGTACTCGCTCTGCTTTGGCTGGAGTAGTTTGTTCGCGGATATTGGGAGAAATCGGTAATAGCCACATGATGCCATTACTGCCACCTTGAATAATTTGATTGGTACTTTCACCCTTATCTACCTGGTCGAACATTACCGCCAATCCATCTGGTGCTAGACTCATCTGAATCCCTTGCTGAATGGGCAGTAGCATCATCAATAAGATCTTTTGAGTCTTGAGATCGATCGCAGCCAGATAAGGCTCCTCTTGGCTGGTGTTACCATTAGTTTTTAGCTCTGTCGCCAAACAGTAAATGATATCTTTAGCGGGGGAGAATCTCGCATCCCAAATCGAGCCATTCGTCTTAAATACCTGCTGTTCGACACCTCGATCGGTAACGACAAATAGTGATTTTGTATAGTCGCTATTGTATTCAACCATTGCAGCGGCGGTACCATCTGTAGCAAAACTCAGCACGTTACCAAATTTAGGTAAGAAATCTAGATTGCTAACTTTCGCTGGTGTAATTGGAAAGATTGATACACCCTCACCCACAGCAGCAGCGACTTCGCTGCTATCGGGCGTAATCACAAAATCCCCGCTTTGTTTAAGTTTAGTTGGTGGTGTAGATTTGTCGAGAGCTACCACCCACAGAGCAAAATCACTGGGATTTTTGCGACTGACTCTTTGCACCACTACTTTGCTACCATCAGGCGCGAGATCGAATTTGACGTTCTGGTATTCGCGATTGTCGAGAATTGTTTCTACCTTACCAGGAGGCATAAATTGGGTATCACCATTGCGCGGAACTACGCCAGTACTAACACTATAAACCTGTTGACTAGCGATCGCAGGTTGACCATTTTGCAGTGTCTTGGTATCAGTGGCGGTGAAGATGATTTTTTGACTGTGGCTATCGACTTTGAAATCAGTCACAACTAACCCTTCAGGGGTAATCGTCATTGGTTTTTGAGTCTTGAAATTGTAAATAACAATGCGCCCTCGATCTGCCATACCGCTACTGATGTATGCAAACATTCGATCGGGTGTCCGAAATTGACCTGAAAAGGGTACAATTTCTTTCCCTTTCTTCTTGCCAATTGCCTCTTGAGCACCTTTCAAACTTACTTGATAAGTATTCCCATAGGGAGCTGGATGAGTGAGGGTATAAGCCAATTTAGACCCCGCCCAACTAATTTTTCCAGGTAATGGCGGTTGGATTTGGAGTCTCTTTTCGACACTGGCACGATCGATCGGGCGATTAAATGTCAACGTGAAAGCGGTATCCTCGGCACTAATACTCCGATTTTGCCAGTTAAAATCCCGCACCTGTGGCAATGTTCGATCTCCACTCCAGACTAGGATGAGCGTGATAATTACCAGTCCTGCCATGACGGTAGCGGCAATTCGATCGAGGGGGAGTAATTTGCTAGAATTCACGAGGATTTGGGAGGGAATGGGGCGTGGGAGCGTGGGGGCGCGGGAGCGTGGGTGTGCGGGTGCGCGGGTGTGCGGGTGTGCGGGTGCGCGGGTATGTAAAAAAGATTCGGATGTTTCCCATGCTCCCGCGCCCCCACGCCCCCATGCTCCCATGCCCCCCGCTCTAAATTCTAACTACTCCTGATAAGGATTCTTCGGCGTAGGAATGGCCTTAATTTCACTGGCTTCAATTACAAACTGACGACTACCTGAAAATGTCTCGACGATCGCTTTGCCTTTGACTTGGAGCCAACTATCTTGGGGATAAGTTTGCCGAGTACCTGTAAATTTAATTGGAATGGCGACTGGATAGGCATCTGCGGCACAGCAGGTAATCACAAATCTCGATAGCATCAGGTAGTTAGCTGGTAGCTCTTTGGGGTAGAACACAAACCCGTTAATATTCGCTTTTTGACCCAAATATGCATCCGGTTCGGGATAGTTATTCAGAGTTCGCACCCAGTCTACGAGAGTCTTGGACTCTGGTTTAACGCTAGTCCGAAAAGCTTGCGTTTGGCTGCGGGTGACAGTGACAGCTTCAGCGGAAACGCCGCGCTGGATCGCCGCATGGCTGGTAAATAATTTGGGGGTAATAATCAATCCGGCGATCGCGGTACCTAATAGTAGCATTGCCGTTAGACCTGGAGGCAACAGACTACTGTGCAACTCTTGGTTGTCGGCAATTCTGCCGCGATATAGCCTCCAGCCCTGCAAAATTCCAATTAGTAATAAACATCCACCCGTAACTGTCACGAGTAGATAGTAACTGGGATGAATCAGAATGTATAGAGTGCCATCGATCGCGTATTTTAGGAGTAGGATTCCCCATGCGGTAATTGCGAGGATGTCTAACCATGACTTTCGCAGACTGGAGCGATCCTTGGGGGGTTTAGCTGACATGGAAATTCACAAATAAGGTGAACAGAAAAGTTAATTGAGTCGCGATCGCAAAGATGTAGAAAATTGCTTTGGGCTTAAAGATTGATAACATTAAACCAATGCTTTTGAGGTCAAACATTGGTCCAAATACCAGAAACGCCAGTAGCGATCCGCTGGTAAACGTCGCTGCAAATGAGAGGGCGAAAAACGAGTCTACCGTCGAACAAATCGAAATCGAGCCAGCCAACAGCATCATCACGACGATCGATAAAATTGGCCCCTCACCTAAACTAACAATTAGTTCTCGTGGTGTCAGCGTTTGAATTGCCGCTGCAACTGCACTGCCCAAAACTAATACCCCGCCCAATTCACGGAGTTCTTGGACGACATTATCCAGTACCAAATTAACATTATCGCGAATCGATCGCTTCGGCGGTTGCATCAAATCTTGTGTCATTCGCAGGGTTGCGCCACCAGCAGTGCCCAACATAAAATCACCCCCGTCAAGCAAACTAGAACCCGTACTTACCCTCGGCTGAGAGCGAATCGTACCCAGAGCGATCGCAGGTTGGAGAATCGATTTAAGATCCTTCTGAACGCTAAAAATGTACCCCACAATCGTAGCAATCAGCAGCGAAAACACCACCCTCAATACTACAATCTCCGGTCGATCGTGAAAAGCAATCCAAGTTGACCAAATTACGATCGGATTGACTGTTGGAGCCGCCAGCAAAAAGCCAATCGCCACAGGCATCGGCACCCCCTGCATAATCAATCGCCGCGCCACAGGGACATTCCCACACTCACACACGGGGAATAAAAAGCCGATGCAACTCCCCGCAAACGCTCCCAGCACCGGATTCTTCGGCATGTGCTTTATCAACCACCGTTCATCGATAAAGATCAGCAGCACACTCGACAGCACCACACCCAACAATAAAAAGGGAATAGCCTCTACCAGCAAGCTTAAAAAGAGGGTAAATGCGTTATTAAGCTGTTCCATCTAATCCGTGGTTATTTGTTACTTGTTGTTGCCTATTCGCCCTAAATTGTTCCCATCAAGCGATCTCTCTCTTCATCGCAGATGGAGTTTCTCTTGCCTCCTCCCCTTTCCAAGGGGAGGACTGAGGTGGGGTAAAGATCTCCGCCTCAACTCAAACCCTACACCGGATTAAGCCTTAAAACTTGGCAAATAGATCTCCAACAATCCAGCCGGAGGCAGAATTTCAATTCGTCGGTTAGGCAGATCGACAATCGGCACGATTTCCTTCACAAATGGAATCATCGCCTCCGCCATCTTCCCATCCGCCTGAGCCGCACTGACCACTAATATCTCATGCCCAGCCGTAAAAATATCTGTAACCACACCAACTTCCACCCCTGTCTCCTGATGAAAGACTGGTAAACCGATCAGATCCTGACTATGATACTCGCCCGATCGCAATTTTGGTCGATCGGTTGTCGGCAATAACAGCATTTTCCCCTTCAAATTTTCGGCTTGATTGCGGTTGAAGATCCCATCTAGCTGCACCACATACAAATTTCGACCAGGAATTTCATAGCCTTTTTTCAACTGGATCGATTGCGGCTCCACATCCTGACTACCCCACAACCAGCGTTCTCCCGCCTGCTCAAATCGTTCGGGGAAATCTGAGTTGGGATGTACCTTAACCTCACCTTTAATCCCCTGTGCGCCGACGATCGAACCAATTTCCATCCAGCCATCAGGTGGCGATAATGGGGCTTTGCCTGAAGGTATTTCAGGGGTGGACTGGGACAGTGGATTAGTCATGAATCGGTCGGTAGGGAGAGGAGATCGATCTATATGTTAGACCACAACGATCGACCTCGAACATTTTAACTGCTGAGGCAATCATCGAAATAACTAATTATCAGCCAGTTATCAAACTGTCCACTCGAAAGATCGATCGATAGTTTCCCCGTCTAATATTAATTTATCGACACGAATAAATTTTGGTTCGACTAGTAAATCTAGAAGATAATTGATATGCAACAGCTTGGTTCTCAAAAAGATAGTAATGCTTGGATCGCTCAAACTTGGGCAGCATTTTGTCTGTCGATCGGTATGACAACTACTGGAATCATCTATCTACCTGTAGATTTGTGGGTCAAAGGTTTTATGGGCATGGGATTAGGTTTCTCTGTTGCATCTACTTTTAGCCTGAGCAAGACTCAGAGAGATCTGCATGAAGCAGTTAGATTAACCTCAAGGATTGAGGAAGCTAAATTAGACAAAATTCTCGCTCAAAATGGTGTAGCCAAACAAACGAAAGAATAAAATCTCGAACATTACTCACCTGAGAAATCACTATTCACCAACTTATATAGCGATCCTATTTAATTTAATGCTGAAACGTTAACCTGTAGGGGCGGTGCTTCATGCCCGCCCGCTAGGGTTTAAGCTAAATCCTAGTCTTCTCCATTTACTCGTTGTCGTTTAACTTTAGTCACAGGTTGAATCGTCGAGTTGCGCTTAGAATTACTGTTGTCTACAACAGATGAATTCCTTTTAGACTTAGTTTTTGGCACCACTTCTTCGACTACATCAGTACCAGGTAATGCTTGTAAAACTTGGATTTTGTCCTGAAAAATAACCTTGCTCTTATTGCGAATCACCAGTCGATTTGCAGCAATTGTATAATTCACGTCACCGTTATCTGCCGAGAACTGAGTTCGATCGTAATAGCGCAGTCTTAATGTAATTCCTTGCGTACCATCTTTTGCCAGTCCGACATAGTGAGTTGGATTTTTAGCACCACAAATATATAGTAAATAGTCCCTAGAAGTCGCCCGATACATCACCTTAGTATTGTCGGGACATACTGAAGTATTTTCAGTATTAGTTTCTCGATTGACACTAGCCGATTTTGTTGGCACAACCGATGCAGCCGAAGCAACCGGAATATTTACAGGTTTTGCAGTAGAATTATTGCGACTACTGCTAGATGACGCATTCGATCCGACAATTGCCACATTGCGGAATTTAGCAGTTGCAACCACCCCCCCAGTCAGTGGAATCTGGAGCAGAGCGGCTTGAGTTAAGTTCGCAGGTACTTTACTAAAAATGAAACTAGCCTTAAATGGAACATTTTCAATCAATTCAGTTTTAATCGAGTTGTTTTCACTACTCCGGTTAGCTAGCCGAATACTTGTCGGGTAATATTCGTTACCTTCGAGATCCACCAACTTAATTGTGTTGCCATTAAGGTCGATCGATCGATCGTTACTTTTACTAGTCAAGATCGCTTGACAAACTATGTCTTGCAATTTTCGTGTACAGTCTTGAACGACTACTTTGATGCGATCGTCTTCATAGCTAGACGAATTACTCTGGGTAGCTTTACTTGGTAACTGAGCAAGCAACTGATGTGGATATAGGCAGCTACTCACCAAGCTGAGTAAGCCAATACTAACGATTTTCTTGCAGAAAGGCTTTGCCAACGATTTGGTAATCATATTATTTTTGTATAGATGCACGCTACTTTTGCTGGAATTCAGATCGCAATTAGCGATCGAAACGTGATGTGATTAGACCTCAACGTTTCAGTCGATTGGTGTCAGATCGAGCACATCGTTAATACTCAATATCTTACTGTTTGGCGATCGCTCAAAGATAGATAATTCGATACTTTACAGATACAAATTCTAATTGAATTGTTCCACAAATCGATCGACATCTTCAATAATTCGAGTAAGTTCCACTTCGCTACTCACACGGATTCGATCGTCCCGCAGCGTAATTAACACTTTGGCGACAAAAGGATTCGCCCAGATATTGGGATTGCAGAACATCTCTAGGAAGACATCTCCCGTATGCTGATACTCGATCGGTTTAGACTGTTTCGGTTTACCCCCGCCGCCAGATGTTTCGGCTGTTTTGGCTTTGAGCACTTGGACGATCTCATTCAGTTTTGCCTGCAATTCCTGTGCGGCTGTGGGGGTAAAGCCGCAGGATACCGAGCCACCAGCTAAGTTGAATACCAGTTGAGCTGCCATAATCTTTATCTACAATGTTTGCTTGCGATCTCCTGATTTTACCGCCTATTTGCCAGTGACTAGCCGCGTAACCCGATACTTATTCTGTTTGCGTTGGCGACAGCCTGCCGTTAGGCACAGCGTCTGCCCGAGCAGAGACGCTTCGCGAACAAATATCATCAAACCCCAACCAAACAGGTTGTATCACAATTACCGATCGATATCTAGACAAGCTCGATCGACTAGTGTAGAATTGGAGACTGTGGTTATGAAACTTCCAGCTTTAGAGCTGTGACTGCGGGTAAATCGGCTGAGATAGATACTAAGTGGCTTGCTACTCCAGTCTATTCAGCAGCAAAACGATTCCCAATTGATACCTTGTCCCTTGTTAAGTAGGGGCGATTCATGAAGCGGCGGTTTTATACTGGGGTTCCCCCAGAATAAAGAAACCGACAAGATATTGCTCCTACTTATTGCCCCCGACGCATCCGACTTTTGTGCGAAAGCATACAAAATAGATGCTAAAGTTAAGCTGGATTGGTAAATACAAGTCAAACCCACAGATGGACGCGCCTGCCGGTGGAAGTCCATCAAAATCCTGATGTCTCAAATATAAGGAAGTATATAAAACCGTGTCTATCGGTATTCTCGGCACCAAACTCGGCATGACCCAAATTTTCGACAAAGAGACAGGGAGAGCAATTCCTGTCACCGTCGTTCAAGCAGGTCCTTGCACCATCACTCAAATCAAAACCAAAGCTACAGACGGCTATAGCTCCATCCAAATCGGTTTTGATGAAGTCAAAGAAAAAGCACTTAACAGACCAGAACTCGGACACCTCAAAAAGTCCGAGGCACCACCACTGCGTCACCTCCAAGAATTTCGGGTAGATAGCACTGACGAGTGGACACTCGGACAAGAAATCAAACCAGATCTTTTTGCTGTCGGTCAACTTATCGACGTTACAGGCAACAGTATCGGTAAAGGTTTTGCTGGTTGGCAGAAACGTTGGAACTTTGCCCGTGGACCAATGACTCACGGTTCCAAAAATCACCGTGAACCTGGTTCGACTGGTGCAGGTACAACCCCTGGTCGTGTCTACCCTGGTAAGAAAATGGCTGGGCGACTGGGTGGCAAACGGATCACCGTCAAGAAACTAGTAGTAGTTCAGATTGATGTCGATCGTAACCTCCTCTTGATTGAAGGTTCGGTTCCTGGCAAACCAGGAGCACTTCTGCGAATCGTGCCTGAAGTCAAAGTCGGTAAGTAATCACAGTTAAGTAGAATCCTTTTAATATAGTTATGGCTAATTGCGTCATCCGCAACTGGCAAGGCGAGGAAGCTGGCTCTGCCACCCTCGAATTGGCTGTTGCAAGAGAAGAAAATGCTTCTCACATCGTCCACCGTGCCCTAATTCGGCAGACAAATAACGCTCGTCAAGGGACAGCCTGTGCCAAGACTCGCGCCGAAGTACGCGGTGGTGGTCGGAAACCTTGGAAACAGAAAGGTACCGGACGCGCTCGTGCGGGTTCGATTCGTTCTCCGCTCTGGCGTGGGGGTGGTGTAATCTTTGGACCAAAGCCCAAAGATTACAACATGAAAATGAACCGTAAAGAGCGGAGACTCGCTCTACGGACAGCATTGATGAGTCGGGTTGAAGATATCATCGTCGTTGCTGATTTTGCGACTGATGTGGCTCAACCAAAAACCAGAGAGTTCGTCCAAGCGATGACTCGTTGGGGAGTACAAGCTGACAGCAAAGTACTAATCATTGTTTCGGAAGTAGAAGACAACACTTTATTGTCAATTCGGAACATTGCCAAAGTTAAAATGATTTCTGCCTCAGGACTCAACGTATTCGATCTCCTCAATGCGGATCAGATTGTTGCTACGGCTGAAGCAATCGCCAAAATCCAGGAGGTTTACAATGACGATTAGAGTTGATGACCGTGACTTACCCGATTTGATTCGGAACGTGATCGTGACCGAGAAAGCGACCACAATGATGGAACAAAATAAGTACGTTTTTGACGTAGTTCCCCAAGCGAATAAGACCCAAATTAAGGCTGCGATCGAATCCCTATTCAATGTCAAAGTTAAACGGGTAGATACTCAGAATCTCCCCCGCAAGACTCGCCGCGTTGGTAAATTCCTCGGTGCCAAGCCCAAATACAAACGTGCCGTCGTCACGATCGTAGAAGGTCAAGAGATTATTCTCTTCCCTGAAGTTTAAGTAGTTGGGAGTGCGGAGTTGGGAGTTGGGAGTGTGGAATTAAGAGAACGTTATTAGTTTATGACTAGCAAAATTCTCCCCGTCCCCTCGTCTCCTTTGTCCCCCCCTCTTCCCCTAAAGCCTAATACCTAACACCTAACAACTAATCATGGGTACCCGCTCTTATCGGCCGTATACGCCCAGCTCTCGCGAAACCGTAATTTCAGACTTTGCTGAAATCACCGCGAGTAAGCCGGAAAAATCTCTGCTTGTCTACAAACACCGCGCTAAAGGGCGTAACAATCGTGGTGTCATTACTAGCCGTAGACGTGGTGGCGGACACAAACGTCTCTATCGGATTATTGATTTCCGTCGTCAAGACAAAATCAACATCCCTGCAAAAGTAGCTACAGTCGAGTACGATCCCAACCGGAATGCACGGATTGCGCTCTTATTCTACAGAGATGGCGAAAAACGTTACATCCTTCATCCAGTTGGGCTAGAAGTTGGAACTGAAATCATCACTGGGCCAGAGTCCCCGTTTGAAATCGGTAACGCTTTACCACTGATCAACATTCCATTGGGTACGACTGTTCACAGTATCGAACTCACTGCCGGAAAAGGTGCTCAAATCGCCCGTTCGGCGGGTGCTGCGGCGCAACTAGTAGCAAAAGATGGCGACTACGTTACCCTCAAAATGCCATCTGGTGAAGTACGGATGGTGCGGAAAGAATGTTACGCAACCATCGGTCAAGTCGGCAACACTGAAGCCCGCAACACCAACGCTGGTAAAGCTGGACGTAATCGCTGGAAAGGTCGTCGTCCTAAAGTCCGTGGTAGTGTCATGAACCCTTGCGATCACCCACACGGTGGTGGTGAAGGACGCGCTCCAATCGGTCGTACTGGCCCCGTTACGCCTTGGGGTAAACCTACTCTGGGCTACAAAACTCGGAAGAAGAATAAAGCCAGCAGCGCACTAATCATCCGCCGTCGTCGTAAATCCTCGAAACGCGGTAAAGGCGGTCGTCAGAATTAGACTGGGAGATTTGGAGACTGGGAGACTGGGAGACTGGGAGACTGGGAGATTAACAGACTGGGTAAACAACGCCCTACTAATCCCCTCGTCCCCAAGTCCCCTCGTCCCCAAGTCCCCTCGTCACCTCGTCGCCCCATCCCCCTAAAATAAATTAAATCAGTTATGGGTCGTTCTCTTAAAAAAGGGCCTTTCGTCGCAGATCATCTGATGACAAAGGTAGAAAAAATGAATGCGTCTGGTCGTAAAGACGTAATCAAAACTTGGTCACGCGCTTCGACAATCTTGCCCCAAATGGTTGGACACACGATCGCAGTCCACAATGGTCGTCAGCATGTTCCCGTCTTTGTTTCTGACCAAATGGTTGGGCATAAACTAGGTGAATTTTCACCGACTCGGAACTATCGTTCCCACTCAAAGGGAGACAAAAAATCCGGTAGATAATTAAACAGTTGATAGTTGATAGTTGATAGTTGATAGCTCAGACTGAGCGCGACTGAAATATTGGCAGCTATCTAAAAATGTTTAATCCTGGATCAAGAGGAAAAAATATGGCGATCGATAACAAAACAGAAATTAAAGCAGTTGCGAAATATATTCGCATGTCTCCCTTCAAAGTACGCCGTGTACTAGATCAGATTCGGGGACGTTCCTACCGTGAAGCATTGATTATTCTTGAATTCATGCCTTACAAAGCATGTGAAGAGATCATCAAAGTATTGCGCTCTGCCGTAGCCAATGCTGAAAATAATAATGGGATGAATCCAGCGAAATTAGTAGTTTCTACTGCTTTTGCCGACGGTGGTCCTGCACTAAAACGCTTCCGCCCCAGAGCGCAAGGTCGTGCTTACAAAATCCGCAAACCGACATGTCACATCACCGTGGCAGTGGCGGAAATGAACTAGGGAGCATAAAAAAATAACATGGGACAGAAGATTCATCCAACCGGATTTCGACTCGGTATTACGCAAGAACACCGTTCGCGGTGGTATGCAGACAGCCGACGCTATCCTGAAGTTCTCAAAGAGGACTACATCATTCGCCGACACATCGAGAAAGATGCCACCCTCAGTACGGCAGGAATTTCCAAGGTGCGGATCGAGCGTAAAGCCGACCAAATCGAAATCGAAATCCACACTGCTCGTCCAGGCGTTGTCGTCGGTCGTCAAGGTAGCGGTATCGAAGTAATTCGTCTGGCTCTGCTCAAGAAACTTGGCACAGATCGTCAGATCCGCATCAATGTCATTGAGATTGCCAAAGTTGATGCCGATGCAGCTTTAATCGCTGAATTCATCGCCCAACAGCTCTCTCGTCGTGTATCGTTCCGTCGGGTTGTCCGTCAGGCGATCCAACGGGCGCAACGTGCCGAAGTTAAAGGGATCAAGATTCAAGTCGGTGGACGGCTCAACGGGGCTGAAATCGCTCGGACAGAATCATCGCGTGAGGGTAGCGTACCGCTACACACTCTCCGTGCCGATATTGACTATGCTTCCAAGACCGCAGAAACAACTTATGGCATCATCGGTGTCAAAGTTTGGGTCTTTAAAGGCGAAATCATCCCTGGACAAGAAAATCTCGATGCACCTGGTGCAGTTCAACCAAAACGTCGGCAGAACCAACAACGTCGCCGTCAGTTTGAAGATCGCTCTGATGAAGGGTAGGAATTGAAAAATGTTAAGTCCTAGAAGAACAAAATTCCGCAAACAACAGCGCGGACGCATGACTGGTATGGCTACCAGAGGAAATGAAATCGCTTTCGGTCAGTACGGACTCCAAGCGATCGAACCATCCTGGATCACCTCTCGTCAGATCGAAGCTTGTCGGCGGGCCATGAACCGCTACCTCAAGCGTGGTGGGAAAATCTGGATTCGGATTTTCCCTGACAAACCTGTCACCATGCGCCCAGCGGAAACACGGATGGGTTCCGGTA
This sequence comes from Chamaesiphon sp. 341R_metabat_111, assembly GCA_025351825.1. Lineage (GTDB taxonomy): Bacteria > Cyanobacteriota > Cyanobacteriia > Cyanobacteriales > Chamaesiphonaceae > Chamaesiphon. Next base: position 29,919 of record JANXVE010000121.1, read on the forward strand.
AAGGTTCGCCTGAGTTTTGGGTAGCAGTCGTCAAGCCAGGTCGGATCTTATTCGAGATTGGTGGCGTTGCCGAGGACATTGCGCGTGAGTCCATGCGTCTAGCGATGCACAAGCTCCCGATCAAGGTCAAGTTCATTATCAAAGCACATTTAGAAGACGAAGTAGATTAAGGTTATGGCTCTGCCAAAAATCGCCGAAGTAACAGTCCTAACCGACGAAGAATTAGCGGCTGAGATTATCGCTGTCAAACGAAATCTGTTTGACTTGCGTCTCCGCCAAGCTACTCGTCGGTTAGACAAAACCCACCAGTTCAAACACAACCGCCACAAACTGGCGCAGTTATTGACAGTGGAGCACCAACGTAAGACCGTCAAGGTTTAGTCCACTCAATACACAAGTAACCAACATAAAATGGCAGCAAAAGAAAGAGTTGGCATCGTTGTCAGCGACAAAATGCAAAAAACGATAGTGGTATCGATCGAAAATCGTTCCGCTCACTCGAAATACGGCAAAGTAGTTGTCAGAACCAAAAGATATAAGGTTCACGACGAAGAAAACCAGTGTAAAGAAGGCGATAGAGTCAAAATTTCCGAAACCAGACCTCTGAGCCGCACTAAACGCTGGACACTAGCTGAAATCCTCAGCACCAAAGCAACCTAACTAGCCCCTGATGGGGTTTAGGAATGGCGGTGGACTGAGAGCAAATAGCTTTCTTCCCTACCCCCTACCCCCTATCCCCTATCCCCTAAAATTATGATTCAACAAGAAAGTTACTTAACCGTTGCTGATAATAGCGGTGCTCGTAAGATTATGTGTATTCGCGTCCTGGGCGCGGGTAATCGTACTTACGGCGGCGTAGGCGACACCATTATCGCAGTTGTCAAAGATGCAACTCCCAACATGGCAGTCAAAAAATCCGAAGTAGTTCGGGCGGTGATCGTGCGTACCCGTCACACCATGCGCCGCGATAGCGGTATGAGCATTCGGTTTGATGACAACGCTGCCGTACTCGTAAATGCTGACGGCAATCCCAGAGGTACTCGCGTTTTCGGCCCAGTCGCTCGCGAACTTCGTGAAAAAAGCTTCACCAAAATCGTCTCCCTGGCTCCAGAGGTACTCTAAAAAATGGCAAGACAAAAACCAAAAGTAAAGCACCGGATGCACGTCAAAAAAGGCGACACCGTGCAAATCATCTCCGGTAGTGACAAAGGTAAAATCGGCGAGATTTTGAAATCTTTTCCCGAACTGAGCAAAGTGATCGTCAAAGGTGTGAGCATTCGCACCAAGCACATCAAACCAGCTCAAGAAGGCGAAACTGGTCGAATTGATACTTCTGAAGCCCCAATTCACAGTTCCAAGGTGATGATTTATTCAACTACTGCCAACGTTGCCAGTCGGATCGGTTACACCGTGAATGCTGAAGGCAAGAAAGTGCGGATGCTGAAGAAAACTGGTGAGATTATCGACTAGATAGTTATTTAGATCCATTAGTTTATAACTGTTAACTGTTCTCCTGACCAAGCCCAGGAAAATTACACAAATTCAATATCATGGCACAACAACTTAAAACTAAGTTTCAAAAAGAAATCACTCCTAAGCTAATGGAGCAATTTGGCTATACAAATGTGCTGCAAGTGCCTAAAGTGATTAAAATCACGGTGAACAGAGGTCTAGGTGAAGCAGCAACAAATGCTAAAGCTCTAGAATCTTCACTCACCGAAATCGCTAAAATCACTGGTCAGAAGCCAGTTGTCACCCGTGCTAAGAAAGCGATTGCGGGCTTTAAAATCCGTGCTGGTATGCCTGTCGGTGTCATGGTGACATTGCGTGGCGATCGAATGTACGCTTTCCTCGACAGATTTATCAACCTCACACTCCCCCGAATTCGGGATTTCCGAGGCATTAGCCCCAAGAGTTTCGACGGTCGCGGTAACTACAGTATTGGCATTCGCGAACAGCTAATTTTCCCTGAAATTGAGTACGACCAAATCGACCAAATTCGTGGGATGGATATCTCGATTATCACTACGGCAGACAACGATGAAGCTGGACGTGCATTGTTAAAAGAAATGGGAATGCCTTTCCGCGCCAGTTAATAACTAGCTAAAGGTGCAGCGGTAATCATGGTATGGGTATTGGAGAGCAATGGCTCACCACTAAACATTTGCCACCAACCACTCGCCACTAACCACCCTCAACAACAAATCAAAAATGGCGGCACACGATACCATCTCAGACATGTTGACTCGCATTCGGAATGCGAGCATCGTCAAACATCAAACCACCAATCTCCCCGCGACTAAACTTACTCGTAGCATTGCCAAAGTCCTCAAACAAGAAGGCTATGTTGGTGACTATGAAGAAGTTGGCGAAGGGATTGAGACGAAATTAGTCCTTACATTGAGATACAAGGGCAAAAACCGTCAACCCATCGTGACTGCACTCAAACGAGTCAGCAAGCCTGGACTGCGCGTTTATTCCAACCACAAAGACTTACCTAAAGTTCTGGGTGGGATTGGTATTGCAGTCATCTCCACCTCTAGTGGAATTATGACCGATCGCGAAGCCCGTAAACAAGGCTTAGGCGGCGAAATCCTCTGTTACGTCTGGTAATAGATTCTCAAGTAGTCAGTAAGTAGAAATTAAATTGTTATTAAGTTAATCTTTAATTTCGCTGAATTAGTCACTTTGTATGTGCTAAATCTTACTCCCCTGGCTCAAATATTTATCTTTGCGATGTACAAATGTAGATCGCGATTCATTGACAAGGAGTGAATAATTAATTATGTCTAGAATTGGCAAACGTCCAATTCTTTTACCTGCGAAAGTTACCATCGATATCGATGGTCAATCAGTAGTCGTAAAAGGTCCCAAAGGAGAACTCTCTCGCGTTCTTCCCGCTGAAGTAGTTGTCGTCATGGAAGGCGAAACTGTCATGGTAAATCGGGTGAACGATTCCCGCCCCGCTCGTCAGAGACACGGATTGTGTCGAACATTAGTAGCCAACATGGTTGAAGGTGTGTCCACCGGATTCCAGAAGAAATTGGAAATCCAGGGTGTTGGTTATCGGGCTGCGGTTGATGGCAGAGTTCTAGTACTGAACGTAGGCTACAGTCTACCTGTCAAAATCGATCCGCCAGCGGGAATCACCATCGAAGTTCCCAAAGAGAAAAACACTAGCGTCACCATTCTTGGGATCGATAAAGAATTAGTCGGCAACACGGCTGCTAAGATCCGCGACGTTCGCCCACCAGAAGTATACAAAGGTAAGGGTATTCGTTACGAAGGTGAAGTTGTCCGTCGTAAAGCTGGTAAATCTGGGAAGAAATAGAATATAAAATGAAATTAACTCGTAAAGAATCAGTTCAGCGTCGTCACCGTCGCGTTCGTAAGGACGTAAATGGTTCGACAGCTCGTCCCCGTTTGGCGGTATTTAGATCCCACCAACACATCTACGCTCAAATCATTGATGATGTCGAGCAACATACAATTGCCTCAGCATCCACTCTCGAACCCGAACTCAAATCTAGACTGACTAGTGGTGGTAACATTACCGCAGCCACTGAAGTCGGTAAACTAGTTGCCGAACGTGCCAGAGCAAAGGGGATCGAAACGGTAGTATTCGATCGAGGTGGTAATCTTTATCATGGTCGCGTCCAAGCCCTGGCTGACGCTGCTCGTGAAGCTGGCTTGAATTTCTAATCGTAACTCAGTCTAAAATATAAGATTATGGCACAAGAACAACAGGAACGTCGCGGTGGCGGCGGTAGCGGCGGCGAACGTGGCGGAGATCGTCGCGGTGGCGGCGGTGGCAAAGGCGGCGGCGGTGGCAAAGGCGGCAGCCGAGGCAAGAAAGAAGAAAAGGAAATCACTTATCAAGAACGGGTAATCCAAATCCGGCGGGTGAGCAAGGTAGTTAAGGGTGGTAAAAAACTCAGCTTCCGCGCCATCGTCGTCATTGGTAACGAAAAAGGTGAAGTCGGTGTCGGCGTTGGTAAAGCCAGCGACGTAATCGGCGCAGTCCGCAAAGGCGTAGCCGACGGCAAAAAACACCTGATCACTATTCCGTTGACCAAATCAAATACGATCCCACATCCGATCGTCGGTGGTGGCGGTGGTGCTAATGTAATGATGCGCCCTGCTGCTCCTGGTACTGGCGTAATTGCTGGTGGAGCCGTCCGCACAGTATTAGAACTCGCTGGTGTCAAAAACATCCTCGCGAAACAACTCGGCTCTGGCAATCCTCTGAACAATGCCCGCGCCGCAGTCAATGCTCTCAAAACTCTTCGCAGCTTCAACCAAGTCGCTGAAGATCGCGGCTTAACAGTCGCTGATTTATTTGCATAATTAACTAGGTGTAGATCTGTAGGTTGGGTAGAACGAATGTGTAGGCATAGCCTCTCGCTTCGAGATAACCCAACATCCACACCAGCGATTAATAAGCGTGTTGGGTTTCGCTCTGCTCAACCCAACCTACAACTACCAACTCCTAACTCCCAACTCCCAACTCTCATGAGATTAATAGATCTAAAACCCAAAGCGGGTTCTAAACACCGTAAACGCCGGATCGGACGTGGTATTGCGGCTGGACAAGGTGCCAGTGGTGGTTTCGGAATGCGCGGTCAAAAATCCCGTTCTGGTAGCCCTACCCGACCTGGATTTGAGGGTGGTCAAATGCCCCTCTACCGTCGTTTACCCAAACTAAAACACTTCCCGCTCATCAACCAGAAGTTTTTTACAGTAATTAACGTCTACAAATTAGCCGAGCTACCTGCTAATACTGAAGTTACGTTGGCATCATTGATGAAAGCTGGCATCGTTACAACAAATGACGGCCCTTTGAAGTTGTTGGGCGAAGGCGAGATCGCAGTCGCGCTCAACTGTAAAGCAGCAGCTTTCACAACTGGAGCGAAAGCGAAGATTGAAGCCGCTGGTGGTACTTGCGAAGTAATTTAAGATGTTTTCATCTAACGAATTGTCGCAACCCTAAAAACTAACTGAATCCAGTATTGCCTCTGACATCAGACTGGCAGTGCTGGATGCTTTTTTTCATTCCCAGAATTAACTGGAGAATTGTATACTTAAGGTCATAAAGGTAACAGTTCTTTATATTTTAGTTTTGATATTAAATAAATTTGTCGAGGTAATTTTAGATGGACGCTAGTAGAGAAAAAGCACCGTCCCCCCAAGAGACATTCGTTCAGATGGCTCAGGCGGCTGGTTTGAGAGGGCGAGTTTTAGTTACCCTCGGTTTGTTGGTTCTAGCACGCTTCGGTACTTTCGTACCAATCCCTGGAATCGATCGAGCCGCATTTGCCGAAAGTATTAAAAATAGCCCTTTGGTTGGCTTTCTAGATATTTTTTCTGGTGGTGCCTTATCCACCGTTGGGGTTTTTGCACTGGGGATTATTCCTTATATTAATGCTTCGATCATCATCCAGTTACTAACAACTGCACTTCCTGCGCTTGAAAAGCTTCAAAAAGAAGAAGGCGAAGCTGGACGACGCAAAATTTCTCAAATTACTCGCTACGTAGCAGTAGGTTGGGGGATTGCCAATAGTATCGGGATTTCGCTGTGGCTGCAAAAATACGCCCTACCCGGACATGAGGGGATTTTCTTCACTGTCAGTACTGTGATGGCTTTGACGGCTGGCTCGATGTTCGTCATGTGGATATCTGAACTGATTACCGAACGTGGGATTGGGAACGGTGCTTCATTATTGATTTTCCTAAACATCGTTGCTGTTTTACCTAAATCTTTAGCCGATACATTTAACCTCGCGCAAAGTGGTGATAGTTCGATCCTCACTCGGACAGTCGCATTACTCGCCGTTTTTGTATTGATGACGGTAGGTATTGTTTTCGTCCAAGAAGGTACCCGCCGCATTCCAATCATCTCCGCTCGTCGCCAAGTCGGACGCAGAATCCAGCGTGAACGGACTAGCTATCTGCCGCTCCGCCTCAATCAAGGTGGAGTAATGCCGATTATCTTCGCATCGTCAGTATTAGTTCTACCAGGTGCTCTAGCCTCTTTCATTGCTAATAGTGGTGCTGGTGACTCCATCAAGCAGGCTGCTAGTAATGTCGCTACATTCCTGTCTCCAGGAACAGCAGCCCATGTAGCTTTTTATGTGGTTTTAATTGTCTTTTTTAGTTATTTCTACAGTTCGCTAGTCGTGAACCCCGTAGACATGGCGCAGAACCTCAAAAAGATGGGTGCGAGTATCCCTGGTATTCGGCCTGGTATTGCCACCACCAAATATATCGAAGGAATTCTGGCTCGACTTACCTTACTCGGTGCGATCTTCTTGGGTGTTGTTGCAACTGTCCCAACTGCGATCGAAAGTGGCTTGGGAGTCAGTACTTTCAAGGGTTTTGGCGCAACGTCCCTGTTGATTTTAGTCAGCGTGGCGATCGATACTGCTAAACAAATTCAAACTCTTGTCATCTCTCAACGTTACGAAGGCATGATTGGCAAAGATTAGGCTTTAGGCTTTGGGGATTGGGCTTTAGGTGAAAATGTCGTAATATCGACAGGTTTTCAAGCTAACAGCCTAATCCCTGCTGTCATTGTCTAAAACCTAAAGCCTAATCCCTAACACCTAGATTATGACTAGACTAATTTTCCTCGGTGCCCCTGGTGCGGGCAAAGGCACCCAAGCCCAAATCCTCGCTGAATCCGCTCAAATTCCCCATATTTCCACTGGCGATATCTTACGCGCTGAAGTCAAGGGACAGACGGATCTGGGACTAAAAGCTAAATCTTTCATGGATAAAGGCGAATTGGTTCCTGACTCGCTGATTCTAGATATGATCCGCGCCCGATTGAGCCAATCTGATGCTGTCAGCGCAGGTTGGATTCTGGATGGTTTCCCCCGCAATGTCTCTCAGGCTGAATTTCTCGATCGATTGCTCGCTGAAATCGGCCAAAATTACGATCGAGCGATTAATCTGGATGTCCCTCAGGATCGACTAGTCGAAAGATTACTCAATCGAGCCACCATCCAAAATCGGCCAGATGACACCGAAGATGTGATTCGCAGGCGTTTGATTGTCTATGACGAGCAAACCCTACCCCTGATCGATTATTATCGGCAGAAGGGCGTTTATCGCGAGGTTAATGGCGATCGAGATTTAACAGCCGTTACTGGCGATTTGGAAGCGTTGGTTAGTTAGCTAACAGGCGGACTGGGAGATATCGATCGCAAGTCCCCCAGTCTCCCCGTCTCCTAGTCCCCCCGTCCCCTGTTAAAATAGAAATAGCTGTCCACTGTGCTAATTTGAGGTATTTATTAATTGTCTAAACAAGATTTGATTGAAATGGAGGGCACGGTAACGGAATCCTTGCCTAACGCCATGTTTCGAGTCGATCTAGATAATGGGTTTAATGTTTTAGCCCATATCTCCGGCAAAATCCGTCGAAATTATATTAAAATTCTTCCTGGCGATCGAGTCAAGTGTGAACTTACCCCTTACGACCTTAGTAAAGGGCGAATCACATACAGACTGCGGAATAAGAAGTAACGATCTGGCCTGGTTAACTACCCAAATTCAACGGTTCTTCCATCTGGTAGATCGTCTCCAGCAAAATTGTCGCGTAATCACTACTGACAATTTGTTGGAAAATGTTATAATATTAAGCTTGCAGTGTTGTCTAAATTGGCATGAAAGTCAGAGCGTCTGTCAAAAAGATTTGTGAAAAGTGTCGCGTCATTCGTAGACGTGGCCGGGTCATGGTAATTTGTGCCAACCCGAAACATAAACAGCGTCAAGGTTAAAATGACTAGTCCAAGTTGCTAGTTAGTTATTGATACCTGTGGCGATCGAATGGAATCTAATGAGAGTAAAGGATTGGGCGAGTTGCACTAGTTCCAAACCGAACCCTTTCATAGAGCCATCGATTCGAGATCGAGAGCAAAGTATAGTGGAGAAACAAGTGTGGCACGGATAGCAGGCGTAGACCTCCCTCGCGACAAGCGGGTGGAAATCGGTCTTACATACATCTTTGGAATCGGCTTAACCCGCGCCAAAGAAGTAATAGCAAAGACGGGTGTAAATCCAGATACACGAGTTAAGGATTTATCGGATGCTGAAGTTACCCTCCTGCGGGAACGGGTAGAAGGCGACTATCAGATCGAAGGTGACTTACGTCGCTGGGAATCGATGAACATCAAGCGATTGGTGGACATCGGTTCCTATCGCGGACGCAGACATCGGATGGGCTTGCCCGTTCGCGGTCAGCGGACTCGCACCAATGCACGGACCCGTCGCGGTCGTCGTGTAACAGTCATGGGCAAAAAGAAAGCTCCTGGCAAGAAATAAAATGCTTCAATGGTTGTGGCAACCTAGCAATAGCCAATTGGCGATTAGTAGCTTTTATTGCTACTCCTCGCCAATTAGTGTGTCTAGACAGTCGCACCAAAGAATCAATGATGGGGAATGGTAAATGGTGAATTAGTGAATATATACGCTCAACTACTAGCTATCAATTCTCAATTCTCAATTCTCAATTCTCAACTGACTTGCAGCCGATGTTTCATCGATCACCTCATTGATATTTTCTAATACATAGACCGACATGGCTCGACAACCTAGTAAAAAGACTGGCCCTAAAAAGCAGAAGCGCAACGTTCCAAACGGCGTAGCTTACATTCAGTCAACATTCAACAATACGATCGTCACAATCTCTGATGCAAATGGAGACGTGATCTCCTGGGCATCCAGTGGATCTAGTGGCTTCAAAGGCGCGAAAAAAGGGACTCCATTTGCCGCTCAAACCGCAGCAGAAACTGCTGGTAAACGCGCAATGGATCAAGGGATGCGTCAACTGGAAGTGATGGTCAGTGGGCCTGGTGCGGGTCGTGAGACAGCGATTCGTGCTCTCCAAGGTGCAGGGCTAGAAATAACCCTAATTCGCGATGTCACTCCAATTCCACACAACGGTTGCCGTCCACCAAAAAGACGGAGAGTCTAGATTAATTATTTTTAGTTTCTAGTAACTACGCTGGCAATCGCCAATGTTAGTAATTATGAATTATTAGTTGTTATGTTAGAGAAGATGTGTTAGCCATTGCGGCTATCATCTGTAAAAAGATTAAAGTTAAGTACAAACTGGGTAGGGAGGTCACTCTGTGGCGCAGTTTCAGATCGAGTGTGTCGAGTCTAAGACCGAGTCAAATCAAAGTCAATATAGTAAGTTTATCCTAGAGCCGCTCGATCGCGGTCAAGGTGTAACGGTCGGCAACTCATTGCGGCGGGTGTTACTGTCCAACTTAGAAGGGACATGTATTACGGCGGTACGAGTAGCCGGATTAATCAAAGACGAAAAAGCTGGTGTCAAGCCAGGTACGGTCAACCATGAGTTTGCTAGCTTAGTTGGTGTACGTGAGGATGTTTTAGAACTCCTCTTGAACATGAAAGAAGTCAAGCTCAAAAGTTACACCTCTCAACCGCAAATCGGTCGATTGAATGTAACTGGGCCAGCCGAAGTTACGACTGCTGATTTTGAATTACCTTCAGAAGTAGAAGTCGTCGATCCCCATCAATATGTAGCTACGGTTGCCGCTGGTGGGAAGTTGGAGATGGAATTTAGAATCGAACGTGGCAAGGGCTATCGATCGGTAGACAAATTCCGCGAACATGGTCTAGCCATGGACATGCTCCAAATCGACGCTGTATTTATGCCTGTGATACAGGTTAACTACACTACCGAAGACGTGCGAATCGATGGCGCAGTTGAAAAAGATCGCCTGATCTTGGAAATCTGGACAAATGGTAGTCTGACACCTCAAGAAGCACTGAGTGAATCCGCCAAGATTTTGGTCGATCTGCTCAACCCGCTCAAGGATATCAGCTTGGAATCTTTCCAACCGGAATATGCCGATGAAGAAGATCCTTCTAACCAAATTCCAATCGAGGAGTTAAATCTCTCCGTTAGAGCATACAACTGCTTGAAACGAGCGCAGATTAACTCGGTTTCCGATCTGATGGGCTACACCCAAGAAGATCTGTTGGAAATCAAGAACTTCGGTCTCAAGTCCGCTGAGGAGGTTATCGAAGCTCTCGAAAAGCGAGTGGAGATCAAACTCCCCCACGATAAATCAGTGAAAGCCTGAGTAGATCGGGGCGCAGTAGCGAGGGATTAATTAGCGAGGTAGATTATACTATCTGCCTTACTATTACAAATCGTGAACTACTGTATCGAAAGACCCCAAGGGAGTTTGATCGTCACAGCCTAATTTGAATAAATCGCGAGTTACCGGATGGTCATTCCAAATGGTAACTCGATCGAAGTATTCAGTCCCGATCGAAATGTCATCAGATAATTCGGTCATTAGTAACACCAAGGAGAAATACAATGCGTCATCGCTGTCGCGTGGCAATGCTGGGTAGACCAGCCGACCAACGGAAAGCACTGTTAAGGTCTTTGACCACCGAACTGATCCGTCACGGTCGGATCACGACAACTCTGGTCAAAGCGAAAGCTATGCGCCCAGCCGTTGAGAAAATGATTACCCTTGCTAAATCTGGCACTCTTGCCGCTCGTCGTCAAGCATTGGGGTATATCTACGACCAAGATTTAGTACACGCCTTATTTGAGTCAGCACCCGAACGCTACGGCAACCGTCAGGGTGGTTACACCCGCGTTGTGCGAACTGTGCCCCGTCGTGGTGACAACTCAGAAATGGCGATTATCGAACTGATGTAGAGTCACTGAATGACTCCTGTTATTTGTGAATCAATGGCTAAGAAAAACCACCAACTCATAACTAACAGACCATCCGAACGTGTTGCTCTCGTAATTCAGTATGCAGGTGCTAACCTGTGTGGCTGGCAAAAGCAACCCTTTGGGCGGGCAGTCCAGTCCGAAATCGAACGAGCAATTGAAAAATTTCTCGGTCAACATGTAGAAATCTATGGTGCTGGTCGAACTGACAGCGGCGTTCATGCTGCGGCTCAAGTCGCTCACTTTGATAATCCTAGTTTGATGCCTGCCGCTAATTGGGCCACAGCCATCAACAATCGGTTGCCAGATGATATCCTCATCCGCGCTTCCGCTGCTGTTGATAGTAACTGGCACGCTCGCTTTTCTGCAAAATATCGACGGTATCGGTACACCATTTATACGAATAAACAGCCAAACTTGTTTGTTCGTCCGTATACTTGGCATTACTACCACGAACCGCTCGATCTTACGTTGATGCAAGCCGCTGTAGCTCCAATGCTCGGTAAGCACCACTTGGCCGCTTTTCACCGGACTGATTCCAGCAGGACTCACTCTTGGGTGGAAATTCAGGCGATAAGTTGTGAGCAGTTGGGGGATTTCATCCACATCGAAGTCCAAGCTAATGGATTTCTATATGGGATGGTGAGATTACTGGTTGGAATGCTAGTCAGAGTCGGGAATGGCGATTTATCGATCGCAGATTTTACCGAAATCTGGCAAAACGATCAACGCGGCGAGGTTCACCACTCAGCGACGGCAAGAGGGCTATGTCTACTTCGGGTCGGCTACGCAGATTTTCCCTTCCCTGAGTCGGTCTGGTACGATACCCAACCGCAATTTCTGTTACATCAAAGTTAGTTATATTAATAGCTTTACTCAATTACCAACGTTGCGTTTTGCCTTGCGGCAAGGAGCGTAGTCGTTGGCAAAGCCTGCGCTCTGCGCTTACTGCAACCTACAACTGATATAAGATCGTGGAAAAAACATACTTACCACCAACCAATAGTACGGCTGATGCCAAGTGGTACATCATCGACGCTGGTGGCCAACGCCTTGGTCGTCTAGCTAGCCAAATCGCAATGGTCTTGCGTGGCAAGAACAAGCCGACATTTACACCACACATCGACACTGGCGATTTCGTCATTGTGATCAATGCGGAAAAAGTTCAGGTGACTGGTAAAAAAAGCACTCAGAAAGTCTATCGCAGACACTCTGGTCGCCCAGGCGGGATGAAAACAGAAGTTTTCGCCAAACTGCAAGTCCGAATCCCCGAACGAATTATCGAACAAGCTGTCAAAGGCATGTTACCCAAGAACTCAATGGGTAAACACCTATTCACCAAGATGAACGTCTACGCAGGTACTCAGCATCCTCATGCTGCTCAGAAGCCTGAAGTCTTGGTTATCAACACTCTCCCCAACGCATAATCATGGTAGAAGCAAGCAAAAAAGCAGTTTACTGGGGTACAGGTCGTCGGAAAGCCGCGATCGCCCGCGTCCGGCTCGTGCCTGGTACTGGTAAACTAGTAGTCAACGGCAGAACTGGCGAAGACTATTTCAACTGTCAAAGTGGCTATATCTCCGCAGCGAGATCGCCATTAGAAACGCTAGGTTTAGAAGGTGAGTATGATATTCTCGTTAACGCCCACGGTGGTGGTCTAACTGGACAATCTGATGCAGTCAAGCTAGGTGTCGCTCGTGCCCTGTGCGAACTCGATCCTAACAATCGTAAGCCCCTCAAAGTAGAAGGCTACCTCACTCGCGACCCACGTTGTGTAGAACGGAAGAAGTATGGCTTGCACAAAGCCCGCAAAGCTCCTCAATACTCGAAACGTTAAAAATTGGCGGTGGGACTATGATATGGCTTGACCCACCCCTGCCCCTCCCAGGAGGGGATTTAAATTCAATTAAATCGCTAAAATTAAAGTCATGGCAAAAGCTGATATTCATCCTACTTGGTACCCAGAAGCCAAAGTTTATTGCAACGGTGAAGTTGTAATGACTGTTGGTTCCACGCAACCGGAACTGCGTGTAGACGTATGGTCTGGCAATCATCCCTTTTACACTGGAACTCAAAAACTGATTGATACTGAAGGTCGAGTCGATCGATTCCTCAAGAAATACGGGATGTTGGACACTACTGCACCTGTGGAAACTCCTGCTGCTGAATAGCAAATTTAATCTAAGCAACCTAGAGATGCGATTTATTTAATTTCGTGTCTCTAGGTTTTTCAATATATTCATAGAACATATTTGAGAAGAGCGTTACTGACATGACAGAAGGCAGCAAAGAATATATGGATTGTCCGCCAGAATTCGTCACAAATGCTGAAGATGTGGAAGTTCTCAATGACTGATTCAACGCGAACCGATTTTTCACCGCCCTGAATTTGGCACAAAGCGATCGGATTTTGAGCGTATGACCGATGCTGCTTTTTGGGAAGTCGGAGCCTCTGGTCGTCGCTATAGTAGAGAATATGTATTGACTGAAGTGGTGAAGCGATATGAGAACCCGCAATACCGTGGGATACATTCTCCACCAGAAAATGCTTGGGAGACAAAAGATTTTCATTGCCGTGAAATAGCAACTAACACTTATCTGCTGACATACACTCTCATTCAAGAAAATCGGGTGACTCGTAGATCGACTCTCTGGCAACGTAGTGATGATAATTGGAAGATTCTGTATCATCAGGGAACGACTGTAGAAGAGAGCTAAACTACTTCGACCGCATTATCGCAAGAAACTAACTTAGCATCTCTAAATCTAAGACATCCAGATGAGTGAAACAAACATCCAACCAATTGCACCGATCGAATCTGTTACCGATAATTACTTCGGGACAGATGTAGTTGATAACTATCGCTACATGGAAGATTTCACCGATCGAACAGTCCAGCAGTGGGTGAAAGTGCAGGCTGATTATACGATCGAGACTCTATCACAACTACCCGACAGGAAAGATTTTTTCGATCGAATGATGGAATTAGATGCTTCGGTTCCCGCCAAGGTATCTAGCATCATCCGCCTAGCTAATGGCAAAATTTTCTATCTCAAGATCGAAGCACGAGATGATGTTGCCAAACTCTACATGCGATCGAGTCTGGATAGTGCAGAAATTTTGTTAGTCGATCCTGACAAATTTTGCCAAGAGACTGCTAACATCCACGCCATTAACACATTCAATCCATCAGGGGATGGAAAATATGTAATCTACTTAGTTTCAGCCAATGGTTCGGAAGATGCCTCACTTTATGTGATGGACACTCAAACATTACAGGACATCGATGCACCAATTTCGCGGACTCCTGAATCAACTTGTTGGCTGCCTGATAACAGATCGTTCTTCTATCATCGACTACAAGAGATGAAGGAAGGTATGGCGGCGATTGAAAGAGATCAAAACAGCCAAACCTATTTACATCGGATAGGTACAGATCCAGCTCAGGATAATGCTGTTCTCAAGCGTGGAATTTCACCACTGGTAGATATTTCGCCATATGTTTGGCCTTATATTCCTGGTACATCCGCTGGCTATGCGATCGCGATAATTGGCAATGGGACGCAGCGAAATATCGATGTTTTTGTTTCAACGATCGATTCAATCGAACAACACACACCAAAATGGATAAAACTCTGTGATGCCACTGATGAAGTTAGAGATTTTACGGCACATGGAGAAGATTTGTATTTACTAACATCCAAGAATGCGGCTCATTTCAAGATTATTAAAACATCATTAGTTAAACCAGATTTAGCTACTGCTGACACTATATTGACTGAGAGTGATTCGATTGTTAGAGATTTATTTGCAGCCAACGATGCACTATACGCGATCGTCACAGAACAAGGTATCGGCAAGGTAATTCGGATTACTTATGATGGCACGATCGAAAGACTAGAACTACCTTATGACGGGGTAGTCGAATTTCTCAAAAACGATCCTGATGCAGATGGAGTAATTATCGTTATTAGATCTTGGACGAAATATGACAGCTATTATCAATACAATCCTGCAATCGATCGATTCACAGAGATCCTATTATCTCCTCAAGGTGAATATGATGCACCTAGAGATCTAGTCTCTATCGAAGTAACTGTAGAATCTCATGATGGCACGATGGTACCACTGTCAATCATTCACAAACAAGGACTGAAACTAGATGGTTCCAATCCATGTTTATTGATGGGCTATGGTGCCTACGGCTATTCAGACGATCCCTTCTATCGACAGGCTCAATATGCGTGGTACGAGCTTGGCGGTATTTACGCGATCGCTCATGTGCGCGGTGGGGGTGAAAATGGGGAAGAGTGGTATCGGGCTGGATTTCAACAAACCAAGCCCAATACCTGGAAAGATTTTATCGCCTGTGCCGAATATCTGATCGAGCAAAAATATACTTCATCAGCCAAACTCGCAGGTGAAGGCGTAAGTGCTGGCGGAATCTTAATCGGTAGAGCGATTACCGAACGTCCCGATCTGTTTGCTGTTGTCATTCCTCGCGTCGGCTGTCTCAATTCAGTCCGACTTGAAACAACCCCAAATGGTGTGAATAATACCCCTGAGTTTGGTAGTTGTGAGACTGAAGCAGGTTTTCAGGCTCTCTATGAAATGGATGCGTTTCTACACATCCGCGATGGGGTCGATTATCCAGCAATGTTGATTACGCACGGTATTACCGATCCGCGTGTCGAGCCGTGGCAGTCAGCCAAGTTTGCTGCCAGAGTTCAAGCAGCATCGATCAGTGGTAAACCCGTGTTGCTGCGGATGGACTATGAAGCAGGGCACGGCATCGGTTCGACTAAAACCCAATTGATTCAGGAGCGCGCCGATATATTCGCTTTTATGATGTGGCAATTTGGGATGGAGGATTGCTAGCAATACTTACTCATTCCATCACCATAATGTTTGGTTTCGCACGAATCTACCCAAACTACATCTTTATCCTAGTGAGATAGGGTGAGTTTCAATTAGATTTTTATTTCGACCGACATTAATAGGATAAACCCACTCCTACAGACCCACAATTTGATACCCCATTTTATTATTTCAACCTCTATTCACTAAACCACTAAAATCATGGCAGAATCATACTTACTAGACAAATTAAAATCTGTAGAGCAAACATTTCACGAACTCACTCGCAAATTGGGCGACCCCGATATCGCGAGAGATCCGAGTGAAATGCAGCGGATTGGTAAAGCTCGCGCCGCACTGGAAGAAGTTGTCGAAACTTTTGAGCTATGGAGAAAAACTCAAGATGATTTAGCTGAGGCTAAACAATTAGTGAGAGAGTCAGGTAACGATCTCGAACTGCAAGAAATGGCGACTATCGAAGCTGGCGAACTCGAAACTCTGAGCGAAGAACTCGAAAGCAAGCTCAAGGTTTTACTATTACCTAAAGATCCTAATGACGAACGCAACATCATGTTGGAAATTCGGGCGGGTACTGGTGGTGATGAAGCCGGAATTTGGGCGGGTGATTTGGTGCGGATGTATTCGCGCTACGCTGAAACCCAAAAATGGAAGGTTTTTCTGGTGAGTGAATCGCTGGCGGAAATGGGTGGCTTTAAGGAAGCGGTACTAGAGATTACTGGCGATCGAGTGTATAGTCAACTCAAGTTTGAAGCTGGCGTACATCGGGTCCAACGGGTTCCACTCACTGAGTCGGGCGGACGAGTGCATACATCCACCGCAACTGTAGCTATTATGCCCGAAGTCGATGAGGTCGAGATCTTCATCGATCCGAAGGATATTGAGATGAGTACTGCTCGATCGGGCGGTGCTGGTGGACAAAACGTGAACAAAGTAGAAACCGCCGCCGATCTATTCCACAAGCCCACGGGGATTCGGATTTTCTGTACCGAGGAACGTTCCCAACGCCAAAACAAAGAACGTGCCATGCAAATCCTGCGGGCGAAGTTGTACGATATCAAACTCCGCGAACAACAAGAAGAAGTAACCTCGATGCGCCGCTCCCAAGTCGGCACTGGCTCGCGCTCTGAAAAAATTCGCACCTATAATTATAAAGATAACCGTGCCACCGACCACCGCTTAGGGCAGAATTTCGGCTTGGAGAAAGTGCTAACAGGCGATTTGGAAGACGTAATCCAAAGTTGTATCTCCCAGGATCAGCAGGAGCGATTAGCCGAACTGGCCGCTTCGACAGGCAGCTAAATTTCAGGATCGAGCTGAAATAGGTCAACTTAATAATAACTATTCTTAATAGAATAGCTCGATTCGATCTAATAGTTGAGAGCTTTAATCTGTACAAAAAAAGTCGGATGACAAACATGAGTTCATCAATCCGACCTGCCGATCCTTAATTTTTAGAGAGGAGAACACCAAACCAATGACTAGGCCACGTAAATAAACTCAGAAAGTCCTATTATCCAATCATCTATGATTTCTTGCTACATGTCTGTAGATGACTGGCGGCTGCGATCGATTAACTTGAGTGATGTATATTACTATAAATGTATTGAGAACTAATGTCAATACATACTGAGAATTTATATCAATAAATTTGCTAAATTAGGGATCCGATCCAGATTAGCTCCTAAACAGCCGACTGTACAGGGTTTCATGCTGCATACTGGCTAGAGATAGTCCCCAGCTACAGGCATAAAGATCTTCATCAGCAAGACAAGGGATAGTTTGAGCTAAAGCATCGATTTCCACCTGCAACTCCCAGAGAATCTGCTGTCCGGCGGTTTGTCCGAGCGGAATTAATTTGACACCTGCACCAAGGGAATTTGTTACCCAACTGTGGAGATAAGCTGCAATTGTTGTGGATCTGTCAATCTGCCAATGTTGGGCGATGATTCCAAAAGCGATCGCGTAGTTGCAAGGCTGATGCCGTTGTGGATATACTCCGCTGACGATTGGGGTGATTAAATCTTGAAGTTCTGGTGTTAGTTCGATCGCCAGTTTAGCCAGCGAACCACCCATTTGCCAGCTCTGTTGGCGCAGTTCTTCGGTTTCCCGCACCGCCGAGAGCCATTGATTCCAGTATTGCAATCTTTCAATATTAGATTCAAGTCCAGCCAGGTAAGCCCGATCCATCATTGCTGTTTCCACCCGAATTGCACCAACCTGCAATTCTCGCTCAATCCAAGCCTGGAGTGTCATTCGATCGTGAATAATTTCCCGTGCGATTAGACTTTCTAGTCCCTCAGAATAGCTATATCCTCCCACAGGTAAGAGTGGGCTAGCTAGCTGTAGCAATCTCAATAGATGTTGGTTATTTATTGTTGCTAAACTCACACTCTTTCAGTTGGGGGTGTTGGGTTGTCTCCTGACGGAGAGGCTCTCGGGAACGTTCTCCAACCCCATCTACATATCTATCAACCAATCTAATGGTGGCTATAAGCACCACCTTGCGGACAGAAGGGAGCTACTTGTTCGACAACCTGCAAACCCAGTTGTGTCAGCATTCCTAACAAGACAGAATCGGGAGCCAATCGGAGATAGGTGGGCGTGATTTCGAGGCTGACGTGACGATTGCCCAGATGATAAGCCGCACGTAGTAAATTAATGGAATCATCGCTAGTAACTGTCAAAACTGGCTCGGGTTTGGCAGCAATTTTTACGAGGACATCATCCGCCGTTGAGGATAGTAGATCTCCCTCTTGAAGGGCTGTGCCGCGCGGTAGTTGTAGATAAATAGGAGTTCCATCATCAGTGACGAAATGATGACGGCTACGGGTGCGTTCGTCGGCTGTGAGAGACAGAACTAGTGGTGAGGCTGAATGATGATGGTGATGCAACCTGTGAGTAAGTACAATTGCTGTTGGAGCGGATGAGTCGTTGGACATGGTAGACTTGGCTTCACTAAACGATCGTCAACACTATATTTTTATTTAGATTGACGCACTTTGGCAGAGTCAACGCTGTGCGAACGCGAAAATACCCTCAGTCACTGGTTCATGAGATCGCGTACTCGGTTTTGAAGTTGAGGATTGGCTCGAACCGACTGCGTGATTTGATTGAATTTTTCGATGCTCAGTCCGCGACTAGAGGCAATAGTCTCGCACTTATTGCAGTAATTAATAAACAGGGATTTTGCCTCAGGATTCAATCCTTCCATTGTACCTGGCTGGTTGCAAACGAGGTTCGGTAGTGTACCACCAGTACTCGCGCGAACTTGCGCCAGTGCTGACTGCCGAATTGGTTCAATTCCCATCAATACAGTGGCATAATTACGGAGATCTGCATCACTAAATTCATCCGCTCGTGCTGCACTGCTAAAAAGCAAGTTAGGCTGTGATGCGGTAAAGTCTGGTACCACCCCAATTAGGATACCAGAAATACCAGTAAGGATCCCTAGTAGTAGCGGGCGAGATAATCGGCGAAAAGTGTTTGGAATTTGTGGAGTTGTCATATGACTGGGGGCGAAGTCAATTCAGCAGACTTGTTTGTGTGAGTTACAGTCTATTTGAAGTATTCGATCGCTGATAAGTTCCTGAATCTCAGGTGATTCGGCTTTCTGTTTTAGGCTTTGAGCTTTAGACTATTGTTAGAAATTTCTTACCCCTAAAACAATAGCCCGCTAGTGCAGGCTATTTTCTTAAGAAATAATAAATCCTAATCGAAGATTATGCAGCACCTTCACTTTCAGCAAGTGCGGCGGCAGCAGCGGCTGCTTTAGCTGCTTTTTTAGGTGGATCTAGTTTGAGGCTCAAGTAGCGAATCACATCTTCGCTGAGACGCATTGCTCGCTCTAGTGGGGCAATTTCTTTGCCGGAACCAGTAAAGTTAACCTGAACGTAGATGCCGTCGCGGTTCTTGCCAATAAGGTACGCAAGGCGGCGTTTGCCACGCTGTTGAATTTCAATATCGGTAGCACCATTGGTTTCGATGATCCCTTTGTATCGCTCGATCGATTCGGTTGCCTGATCGTCTGACAAGTCAGGACGCAGGATGTACATGATTTCGTATTTATCGCTCATAGATTCTCCTTATGGACATAGTGGCTTCGGCTCAATTCACATGTGTGACGTGCAGAAGCAAGGACTCATCATCATATCAGCAATTAGGGCTGTTCGATCGCTTATTTGGCGAGGTTTTGGTTTTAAGGTAAGATCGCTCACCGCTGTAGAGTCAGGATCGGCTAAACCATTTGGGATGATGATTGTCTTGCTGCTCAATGTAGGAGATCGCCCACCAGCTACAAGTAGTAAAACTCAACAATAAACAAGTAGACAGCAGATAAGCACTACAGATAGCACGGACGATATCGGCGGCAGGAATGGAATCGAACATTGTTCCTTCAGCTCAAGGCTGTTGAAGTTGTTTAAGAATTACTCTTGACAAACAATTCTGCTATTTAATCCGAGCAGTCGGCGGTGTTTTCCGGCACATTACCAAAAAAGTTTTGTGCTGTCGTCACTAGACCCCGCAAAGGTAAATAGACTAATGCTAATTACGCTGACGATTACCAGATCGATCTGGTTTCACGGCATGGGTGTAGCTTAATCATTGTGATCGAGCGGGTAAATTAACTCCCAATCGGCATCGATCTAGATCTATTGTACCCGCATTGATTAAGAAATGTTTAAGAAAAATTGACGATCGCCAAAGATTGTTTGTATTTCTGAGTGTGGGGCTGAAACAATGAGTTTTGCTAACATTCACAATACACGGTATCTCGATCGAGCCTGCAAAGACACCCAATCACTCAATCGCGATACACTTATTGACATTTTTAACTGTGTAACTAGGCTTTGGGTGTTAGAGATTAGGCTTTGGGGAATTAGAGATTGAGAAGTTTACGTTCAGCTAAGAGTTGAGGAGCGGAATCGAGCAGCCAAAGCCTAACGCCTAATTCCTAAAGCCGATTCAGTCCCCACCAAGGAGTTTGAGGTGAATTGTGATGTTCGTAGTGATAGCCAAAATGATAACAGGTAATTAGTGACCAGAAAGTAGACCTGTCGATCGTTGTGGCGCGATGTAGATTGGTATAGCCGCCTGGTGGTTCACGATGGGGGAGAAATGTCCCAAAATAAAATAGTTGAAGCGAACTTAACAGGGATGGAACGATCCAGAATAGGAAGATATTGATAATAGAAAAGTGGCAAATCGTGACATAAATGCCGAACATCACAACTAAATTTAGCAGTTGCCGCCAACTGAGATGTTCGCAGACGAAATGGCCATACCATCCCCAAAAATGAGCTGTCTTACCGTCATGAAAATCGGGATCTCGGTCGCTAGCCGGATACTGATGATGTAACTGATGTTTGGCTAAAAGCTGTGAGTAGTCAAATCCAGCGTACAACCATAAGCAGATTTGTCCGATCGATTTGTTTAGCTGTGAGTCACGGTGAATACTACCATGCATTCCATCGTGAGCAGTAATAAATAATCCGGTATATGTCCAAGTTTGCCAGCCAACTAAACAAAGTAACCAGATCGGCTGGATGGTTCCAACTGAAATTCGATCGCAGTTCCACAGACTAATTGCCCAGATTCCCACGATCGTCATTGCTATTTGTAACGATAAGGAGTTCGTGAGTTCTCGCAATTTAGCAAACATTAATTAAGTATCCTTTGCAAAAAGCATAACTCGAATAGTATAAAAAATAATGAACACTCTCACAAACGATCTTTATTGAAATAGCTTGCTTTTTGGATCGCAATCGTTTTAATATCGTAACAAGACAGTAAAGTTTTGTAAACAAAATCTGATAAATATCTGTTTATCCTATAAAGGTCATAAGTACTTATGTCTATTTCACTCAAGTCTGCTCAATCAATCTTTTCCAATACCTTAATCGCTGATGCAGTGCCTGCTGTTACCGCAGCCTTTGACCAACTCAGCGTCGAAGATCAACTGGCTTTACTTTGGTATGCTTACACCGAGATGGGTGTAACGATTACCCCTGCGGCTACAGGTTCCGCTAGTATGGCTCTCGCACAACCCTTGCTCGACCAAATCAAAGCAATGCAACCTGCGGATCAAACCCAGGTGATGACTGATTTTGCCATGCATACAGATACTCCGATCTGTCGAGCGTACACGGCATTCCGCATGAATACCAAACTGGGTTTCTGGTACGAATTGGGTCAAATGATGAAGCAGGGTTTGGTAGCACCAATTCCACCTGCTTATGTAGCCTCTCCCGAAGCAACTGCATTGCTCGAAACTATCAAGCAGCTTGATGCCGGACAGCAGATCACTGTACTACGGAATACTGTAGTTAACATGGGCTTCGATCCAGCACGCGGTCAAGACTATGACAAACGTGAAGCACCTTTGGTTACGCCTCGTGCCTTTGCAGATCGTTCTCGCGCCGCGATCGAAGGTGTAGACAACTACACTGTCTTGAGCTACATCGACAACATGAATGCTTTTGACTTTCAAGCCGCATCTGGACTATTCGCACCAGAAGGGGCACTTCAACCGCCATTTCAAGCTCCTGTCGTCGGTCCTGCGGCAATTCTCACTTACATGCGGGAAGAATGTGTGGGTCTAAAGATGTTACCAGAACGCGGCGTTGTCGAATCGATCGAAGACGGCTATACCCAAGTAAAAGTGACCGGAAAAGTCCAAACACCTTGGTTCGGAGCTAGCGTCGGCATGAACATTGCTTGGCGGTTCCTGCTCGATCCCCAAGGTAAAATCTTCTTCGTCGCGATCGATCTGTTAGCTTCTCCGAAAGAATTGCTCAACCTCCGTCGCTAATCAGCACAAAAGGCTGAGTTTCTATTCAGAATCCGGCCTTTTGAGTTGATTCCAAGGATCGAATATTTAGACCTAACTTTTCGCTCGATCGATTTTAAATAACCATGCCATCACCGCCACGACAGCGATTTGAATTGCGAGATTGGGAATAGTTTTCTCCAAATCTCTACCAGCAAGCAGCTTGAAAAAGAATACTACGCCACCAATTGCCCCTGACAGGGCACAGCTTGCATACACAAACTGACGCAAGCCTCTAAATGGTGATTTTGCCTCAGCCTGGAGCCGAGTCCAAAGTTCGGGGTCGATCGAATCAGGTTTTGATTTTGGTTTAATTTCTGCCATTTTGTCCGCAAGTCAACTTATAATATGGTCTGGATATCTCGATCGTGCCGACGTGGCTCAGTGGTAGAGTAGTTGATTCGTAATCAATTGGTCGCGAGTTCAAATCTCGCCGTCGGCTTAGTCTTACACCGCAAAGATTTCAGGTTTCTGAACTTTGAGAAAATAGCCCCAACAGCGGTCCAAGTACCGCCCCAAACACGAAGCCGCCTGCATGTGCCCAATAAGCAACACCACCGCCCTCCATCCCCACATTAGTGCGAGGTGCGAGAGTTGCAAAGCTGTATAGAGCTTGCTGTAAAAACCAAATTCCCAGATAGAAATAAGCTGGAATTTTAGTTACGAATGGAAAGATGCCGATCGGAATCACCGTCTTAACACTGACATTGGGAAAGCGAATGATGTAGGCTCCCATCACGCCTGCGATCGCTCCACTAGCCCCAAGGGAGGGAATAGCTGAAGTTTGACTGAAGAACCACTGGGTTAAACCTGCAAGTACGCCACAGGCTAAATAGAATAATAAAAATTTAACATGTCCTAGCTGGTCTTCGACATTGTTACCAAAAATCCACAGAAACAGCATATTTCCAGCGACGTGGGCGAAACCACCATGGAGAAATTGAGAACTAATAAACGTCAATATTTCTGGTGGTTCTACAGGTAAAATCGGTGCGGGATTTCCGGCGATCGCACCTGTAACCTGAGCGGGGACTATTGCCCATTGGTAGAAGAAATTTGTTAATCCTGCTTCAGGCAAGGTTAATTCGTAGATAAAGATTAAGACATTGAGGACAATTAGCCCATAGGTGACATAGGGTGTAATTCGGGTGGGATTGTCATCAGCGATGGGAAACATAATTAAATGAGTTGATAGTTAATAATTGATAGTTGATAGCAGATTAGAAATTAGCGCAGATCTTAAGACGCTTGTTAATGCAAGGTGCGATTCCACAGCCAATAATTAAATACTATCAACTGATTTAATCGTCATCATCTGCATCGCTGCCTTCACTCTCGGCTGGCAGTGCCGCTACGATCGCATCAATTACCCGCGCTACCTGAATAATCTCCATCCCCACATCAGGGAAAATTTGGTGTCCTTTGGGGACAATCGCGCGTTTAAAGCCTAGTTTTGCCGCCTCTTTTAAGCGTAATTCTAGTTGGGATACTTGGCGTACCTGTCCACCTAAGCCAACTTCACCGATGAGAATCGTGAATGGAGCTACAACTCGATCGCGAAAACTGGCAACGATCGCGATCGCAATGCCTAGATCTACAGCAGGTTCTGAGACATTTAGTCCACCTGCGGAAGCTACATAAGCATCTAATTTTGAGAGGGGAATCCCGACTCGTTTTTCTAGTACTGCCAGAATTTGAGTTAACCGATTTTGATCTATCCCTGTTCCTGCCCGTCTGGGCGATGGATAGCTAGTCGGACTCACCAATGCCTGTAGCTCAACCACAATCGGTCGAGTCCCCTCACAAGCGACGACAATTGATGAACCTGGAGCCATGCCCTGGCGATCGCCCAGGAACAGCTCAGACGGGTTGTCAACCTCTCTTAATCCCCGATCGACCATCTCGAACACTCCCACCTCATGAGTGGCTCCAAAGCGATTCTTGGTCGATCTCAGCAGACGATGGGAGGCAAACCTGTCGCCTTCAAAATATAGGACGGTATCGACTAAATGCTCTAAAACTTTTGGCCCCGCGATCGCCCCTTCTTTGGTAACATGTCCGACAATCAAGAGGGTGATATCTTCTCGTTTCGCCACCTTCATCAGAGCTGCTGTACATTCTCGCACCTGAGCCACCGAACCCGCTGCGGATGTTAGCGCGGGAAAATAGACGGTTTGGATACTATCAATGACGGCAACATGGGGTCTGAGTGATTCCAATTCCCGCAGAATTTCCTCTAGATCTGTCTCAGCTTGGACATATAGATTTGCTCCATCCGCCACCGTTAATGGTGGGGTAGACTTAGATGCTTCGATTTCTTCGCTATCTAGTTCGCCCTTCGTACCTTCTACTCCCAAGCGAGAAGCCCTGAGCTTGACTTGCTTACCAGATTCCTCTCCACAGACGTAAAGCACTCGATAGTGCTTGGACATCAGATTGGCGGTTTGGAGCAGGAGGGTGGATTTGCCAATGCCTGGATCGCCACCAATTAGCACTAGGGAACCAGGGACGATGCCCCCGCCCAAAACTCGATCGAGTTCCGCAAAACCGGAGCACCAGCGTTCTTCTTCTCCATCGACAATTTGGGGGAAAGTTAGGGCAGCTAGAGGATGGGGAGCTTCATTCGATCGACTACCAGTATTATTTCCCAGCCCTCTCGATGCAGAGGGCGGAGCTTGTTCGATCAGTGAGCCATAAGTATTACAGATCGGGCATTTCCCATACCATTGCGGCGATGTCGATCCGCATTCATTGCAAACATAGGACGTGCGCGGCTGTTTTGCCATTTTTAATTAGGGATTAGGCTTGAGGGAGATTTCTAAAATGTAGATGCATAAACTCTATTCTCATAGCAACTTACCTGTGGTAGCAGGGATTGAATGGGATTAGTAGTTAAGAAATGTTAATGGTGTTGCAGCGACGAATGAAGCAATTCTGATTTCTGAAGCGGTTTGAATGCACCAATTTAGTTAAGATCGATGATAATCTTAATTATAGAATGTTAAAACTTAACGTTAAAAAAATTACCACTATACGATAGGAGCTTTGATAAGCTTGGAAAATCATAAGGAAACTATTCTAGTCGTTGATGATGAGGCTAGCATCCGTCGCATTTTGGAAACCCGCCTTTCAATGATTGGCTACGACGTAGTTACGGCGGCAGACGGGGAAGAAGCCCTAGAAATATTTAGAGAAACTTGCCCAGATCTAGTCGTTCTGGATGTGATGATGCCCAAGCTCGATGGCTATGGTGTATGTCAGGAGCTACGCAAGGAGTCAGATGTCCCGATCATTATGCTGACGGCATTGGGTGATGTTGCCGATCGAATTACAGGGCTAGAATTGGGTGCCGATGACTATGTAGTCAAACCCTTTTCGCCAAAGGAATTGGAAGCGCGGATTCGTTCGGTGCTGCGGCGAGTTGATAAAAATGGCCTAAATGGAATCCCTAGTTCTGGGGTAATCCAGATTGCGACGATTAGGATCGATACCAATAAACGCCAAGTTTATAAGGGTGACGAGCGAATTCGCCTCACGGGGATGGAGTTCAGTTTACTGGAATTGTTGGTGAGTCGATCGGGTGAAGCTTTTTCGCGATCGGAAATTCTCCAAGAAGTTTGGGGTTATACTCCCGAACGGCATGTGGATACTAGAGTTGTAGATGTCCACATCTCACGGCTACGAGCTAAATTAGAAGAAGATCCCAGTAATCCAGAGCTGATTCTGACTGCCAGAGGTACTGGCTATCTGTTTCAGCGCATTATCGAGCCTGATGAATTGTAGAAATTAGGGATCGGGGATTAGTGGGTAGGGTAATTAAAAATAACCGTTATTCACTACCCACTATTCACTGTCTTGATTCGCTAAACCCTCGGGGAATCCGAGGAGCGCGAATCGCCATCCACCATCCACTAATTTATGACCAAAGACCCCAACCGGATTGTCCGACTTGTGCCTCTGGGCGCGGGTGGGATAGCCGGAACACTATTAATGATCAATCGGGTACTAACACCAGAATTGACGGACTCACAGGCTCGATCGGATGCTGTGGGTGTGGTTTTGACTGCGGTGTTGATCTTGACTGGACTGCTGTGGCAACAAGTCCAGCCCAGACAGTCCGATAGCGTCGTGTTAGAAGGAGAGCAGGGATTTGAACTGTCACCAGATTTGCCAGAAGCCCTGCAAACGGAGCTAGCCTGGGCATCGCATCTACTGCTGACAAATACGGTGACTCGATCGATCCTAGTTTATTACCAGGGCAAAGTCCTGATGCGGCGCGGAACCCTGGCACCCAAAGCCGAAGTTACTCCAGGCGTAATTCTCGATCGAGTTTTAACCAAACAAAAAGCTATCTATCTAGTAGACACCAAAGTTTACCCTGGCAGAATTGAATTTGATTATTTACCAGCCAACACTCAGGGGATAATTTGCCAGCCATTAGGTAGTCAGGGGGTCATGATTTTAGGGGCAAATACGCCGCGCAGCTATACCAAACAAGATGAAATTTGGATCGAGGGGATTGCTGATAAATTGGCAAATAGTTTAGATTTGGCTTCTTCTATGCCCAAAATCATCGATTAGTTAAACAATTTTTGCCTAAATAGTAATTTAGGCAGTTATTATGTGCATAATAAAACTAACATTAAACTAATTCGATCGTGGCCAAAACAAAAGTAGAATCTGCACCTAAAGGCAGCAAAAAATCAGAAACTGAGACTGCAAAGGCTGTCACCAAAGTAGCTAAATCAGCAAAAGTAGCTACTAAAGTTGAAGCACCAACTGAAGTTGCAGTAACTGACGCACCCCTGACTGGCAAGGCTTTGCTTCAAAAAGTCAAAGAATTTTCCCATCTTGCCAAGCGGGAAACTGCCAAGCAATGTGGCTACATTAAAACTTCGGCATCAGGTGGAGTCCGTACCGATCTATCTGGCTTTTATGATGCTGTCCTTTCGGCTAAGGGCGTTAAGTTAGATGAAACTAGTAGAGACACTCGCGGTAAAGTTGCTACCTATAAAGCTACCGTTCACAAGAATGGTCAGCTATTAATCGGCTCTGCTTATACTAAGGGCATGGGTCTCAAGGAAGGTGATGTCTTTACAATTAAGCTCGGATACAAGCATATCCACTTGATTCAAGAAGATTAATCGACGCTGGTGAAGATCGCTAAATAGATCGAAAATGGGTCGATCCTGCTTGAGGATCGACCCATAAACTTGGGAACGCGTTTTAGACAATGACTATTGAAGTACCAGAGTAACATTGGCGTTTTGTAAACCGCCACGTTGTTGAACTTCAGATAGGGTCTTGTTAACTGCGTACTTTTGGTTAATCGAGTTGATTAACTCAGTTTGGTTGTGCTTTTTGGCAACGCCCCAGAGATCGGCGATGAGGTCAAAAGAACCGTCGCTGTTGCGGGACCAACCTAGATCGTATTCACCTTCAAGGGTTGCGACGATATCAGCGCGAACACGCTGACCTTGATAGCCACGCATGTCTGCTTCAGTTTTGACATTGATACCGAGATCGCGTAAAGAATTTTGCAAGACTACCGCGTCGGTGATTTTGGTACGGAGAGTGCTAAAGTGGGACATATCGATTTCCTCTAATTAAGATTGAGTTAATAGAAACGACAACTTGAACTGTAGGGCAAGCGATCGAGTCGATGATTCGATCGTGTTTGGTCTCCTTGCTAGTGTCGATAGGTTTATTATTCCCCAATCGAGACGACTAGCACCTTAACTCCAAATAGTTGGAGCAAGCTTGTTAAAACTCCAGTCGGTGGTATTCAGCGACTGAGGCAGCGGCGGGACGCGCACGCTGTCTTGCCCAATCTCGCAAAGCAGTTACCTGCTCGCTCATTGTCCGCGAAAGGGGCAGAGTTGCTTTGATAGCGGCGATGATGTCCAGTTGGGTAAACTCTCGGTTCTGAGCAAAGGCATCATACATCGCGGCGATCAAAGCTTGTTCTATTTCAGCACCCGAGAATCCATCGGCAACTTTAGATAGTTGCAGTAGATCGAAACGTTCGAGGTCTCGGTTGCGCTTACTCAAGTGAATTTTAAATACATCTTCTCGCTCGGACTGGGTAGGCAAGTCTACAAAGAAGATTTCATCAAATCGTCCTTTGCGTAAGAACTCGCTGGGCAGTCGTTCGACGCGGTTGGCTGTTGCCATTACGAAGATGGGGGAGGTTTTTTCCTGCATCCATGTCAGGAATGAACCAAAGATCCGGCTGGAGGTACCACCATCGGAGTCGGCTGAACCCGAAGATCCACCAAACGCTTTATCGAGTTCGTCGATAAATAGGATTGCTGGCGAAATCGATTCGGCTGTCTTGAGAGCACCCCGCAGGTTCGCTTCAGAGCGTCCTACTGTAGAGCCATCATAGACTCGACCCATATCTAGTCTGAGGAGTGGTAAGCCCCACAGTCTGGCGGTAGTTTTGGCGATTAGGGATTTACCACAGCCTGGAACTCCGAGAATCAGCATCCCTTTAGGTTGAGGTAGTCCATAGGTGCGCGCTCGTTCGGTAAAAGCGTCAGAACGTTGCACTAGCCAGCTTTTGAGTTCGCCCAGTCCACCTACAGCATCGATGGTTTGGTCTTCTTCGATAAATTCGAGAATCCCATTCCGGCGGATAAGCTGTTTCTTTTCCGACAGCACAATATCAACTTCAGCTTCGGTAATTTTGCCGCGTTTGACATAGGCTTTGCGGTAGACTTTCTCGGCTTCGTCTTGAGTTAAACCAAGGGAAGCTTTGAGCAGCTTTTCGCGGGCTTCGCTAGATAGGCGATTTTGGCGAGTTGCGTCTAGTTGCTTGGTCAGAACTCGATCGAGCGAACTAAGATCGGGCAGTGCGAAATCTAGCACTACGACTTCTTTTTCGAGTTCGATCGGGATTTCCTGGACTGGCGACATCAAAATAATCGCTTTTTGGGTGCCTTGGAAACTAGCAATCGCATCTCGTAACCAGCGAGTCACCCCTGGCGCATCTTTGAATGGGTGCAAGTCCTTGAACACAAAGATGGCTGGCTCGCTGTGCCTGGTTGCCCAAGCAATAGCAGCTTCTGGTGCTAAAGTAGTGTTGCTTTCGTTAGTTCGATCGCGTCCATACTCGATCATGCCGCTATTTTGCGTCCAGATGTATAGCTTGCGCGGCTGCTGCTTGTTTTGGGCGATCTTGGCGATTTCTTTACCAGCGCGATCTTCCTCAGCCGTAACCAGATAGATTAGGGGGTATTGAGCTTGGATGAGAATATTTAGCTCTTCTTGCATGACTACCTATCCTGCTAAATTACTAAGATGATGGCGACAGGGGCTGGTAATTACCCAGCCGCTACCGCTAAATCTGGCTGAGTCTGAGTAGAAGTAGGTACTTCTAATGACGCTGCTCTGCTGGTGGAAAGAGCTTCTTCGCTGGAGAATAAATCTTCGGCAATCACCCCTAATTGTTGCCCGAGGGCAACCATTGCACCATCTCTGATTACGACCGGATGTTCGCATTCAGGACAGTTATAAACTTGATGCGTCGAGCCATGTGACTCAACCCCGTCAACCACATCGGAATGATTGAGATAAAATTCCACAGCTCTTTCTACGATGTTAGACATCGAATCAGCATCAACTGCCGATCGAATTTTCAACTGACGATGTAGTTGTGGCGGCAGGTACAAAGTGACCTTTTGCTTGTCTTCCATTACGATTTTCAACTGCTTTACCCGGGTATACGACTACTTTAATCGCTTAACTTTCGACTGTCAAGCTGGTAAAGAGTTTTAGCGTCATAACTTAACATTTGTTTACAAAATAGACTAAAAATTACCGAATAGCGAGGGTTTAAAGCCCCTGCCTTTAGGCAGATTGTTTGTAGGACGGAGATTTAAACTCCGTCCTACAAACGTCGCTTTCAACTTTTACTATTACAGCAACAATCTCAGGGCGGGCACGAGGCCACGCCCCTACAGGTTAATTGTGTAGGGGCGTGGCCTTGTGCCCGCCCTGGATCTATACCAACTACCAATATTTTTAGACTGGGACAGATGCGAATCTAATCAAACAGGTTTGCCACTGTGGATAAATTCTAGTGGTAAACCGTCAGGATCGGCGATGAACGTGACTTCATAGACAGTTGCACCGATTGTCTGTTGATTGGGTGCGAGTAATATTGTCGGTGCCGATTGTCCTGCTGTTTCTAACGTTGTGGTGAAATCCTTCAGCCAGGTAGTTAGATTGGGGGTTCGATCGGTCAGATCGAACGAGATATGATAGTAACCAACATAATGTTCATCCCCAAAAGCATCTGGAGCAGGCTGCGGTTCGGGAATCTGGATCGACTCAAGTCTACAGCCCAAACCTTCCAGCCAGCAAGCCAGTGTATACCCAGTCGTAAATCGCTCACTCACGCTAAATCCCAAACACTCGTAAAATGCGATCGATCTATGAATGTCAGCAGTGCGGATAGAAATATGGTGAAACATGATCTAGGCTTTAGGAGTTAGGGGTTAGGGGTTAGGCTTTAGGGAAAAGATACGATCTTGAACTACATTATTTAGAACTAAAGCCCAAAGCCCAAAGCCCAAAGCCTCCTTACGGTGACATCCGAAAATAAGGATACTGAATCGGAATCCCTGGTTCCTTTTCGAGATCGAAATTAATTACCTTCCAGCAGGGTGCGGTGATGGCTGCGGGGCTAAACTCGACAGGCAATCCAAACAGACGCGGTAGACTCGGTAGATTGGGTTGTTCTGTCACTCCCACCCAAGCTTGATGACGATCCCTGAGCGCATCGGTACTGACCAGATAACCCCCAATCAAATCACGATAGCGTTCGGCAATGATTATCTTGGTAGCCCGATAACCTTGGGTGTAGAGTTTGTCTAGCGCATCGTGAATCTCAAACCTAATTCCATCGGGATGAGTATGCTGACGATACCATTCGTCTTCCCATAGACACCAATGGCGGTTTGATTGGAGATGTACTAGCTCGCCAGTGCTTGGATCTGCTTCAAAAGCACCATGTCGATTACAGAGATAAGTATCTGTCAGGGTGAGTGCAGGAATTGGTTGCCGACAATGAGGGCACTGAATTTCTGAGCCAAAGATAGGATACTGGATGTCGAAATTCATGTCATGGTTGGGGGTTTGGGAGTGTTGGGGATGGGGAGTGGAGGTGTGGGGAATGGGGAGGTCGTTTGTTTGTTCAATTATACTTGATGGCTTGGGACTGCGATCTGCTGTGATGTGTTTTGTGGGGTCATTTTCGGGGTGTTGACTTGGCTAAATCGATCGGTTTAGATGTGGTCAAAGCGTGAAGATAGATCGTTTTTGAGTATTTGTGGGAATAATGATTTTATAGTCATTGCGATCGAGGTCGAACAGGTGGCTATCCCCAAGATAGAGATCTAAATTTAACCAACTCAAGTTGGGTGATTATTTAACTAATAATTACAAAGTTAATTTTAACTTTTGCCCAGATCGAGATATAAAAATATCTGTTTAGGAACAGGAAAATGGACGATAACAAGCAGCAGATCATTCACTACTTCATCGAAGAAGCACAGGAACATCTAGAAACAGTAGAACAAGGCTTATTAGACTTAGCAGAAGTTATCGCTGACGCAGAACGTGTCAATGAAATGTTTCGAGCAGCACACTCAATCAAGGGTGGTGCGGCGATGTTGGGCTTTGAAGGCATTCAGTCGATCGCTCATCATTTAGAAGATTGTTTCAAGATTCTACGCGATCAGCCTGTCCCTGTAGACCAGAAATTAGAAACGTTATTTCTTCAGGGCTATGATGCACTCAAGGCTCTAGTCGAAGAACTCGCGAATTCACCAACATTGAGTTTGCGTCCAGAAATCGTTGAAAGTGTCTTAACTGGATCTGCTGCAAACTTTGTAGCATTGAAAGAATATCTCGAAGAGATGCTCAATACTAATACTCATGACACTCTCAATAAAGAAGCTCCACTTGTGGAAGCAACTGTTGGTGGTGGTACTGCTGTGATGGCTCCACCAGTTGTAGCTCCGCCAGTCAATGTGATAGCAATAGTTACCGCAGCACTGCAAAAAATGTTGGTGCTATTTAAGCAAGGTGACAGTCCAGCTAATCGCCAACAATTGGTAGGTATTGCTGGATCTTTAGCTACGCTCAGAGCTGATACCGCGAACTGGCAAGCTTTGGTGACTGTAACAGGAGCGGCGATCGCCAATCCATACAACACCTATAATGCTGTTGCACCCTTAGTAATCCGCGAGTTGAAACAGGCTGGCGATTTACTAGCCGCAGATCGAGATCGAGATATTACGATCTCAACGGCTCTGCAACAAGCAACTACCACTGCTGCACCTGTAGCTCCAGTTGCTCCAGTCGCAGTCACCCAAATTACGATTCCGGTAGATGCGCGCGGTGCTGCTCAGGCGATCTTGCAGAGCTTCAATCGTCAGCAAGTGAATGACTTGGTAGTATTACTCCACCGAGTTCTCTCCAATTCTAAGCAAAACTAGTTGCACCTAGATCTGGAGGAATATCCTGCCATCTGCCCTCACCGACTGCTCGAATTGCTTCGGTGAGATTGACTTCACCAGTATAGATTGCCCGACCGACGATCGCGCCAGTTACGCCGAGCGAAGCCAGTGATAGTAGACTGAGTAAATCTCGGAGTGAACTCACACCTCCAGAGGCGATCACGGGGATATCGATCGAATTTGCCATCTCCCGCAGGGCTTCGATGTTTGGCCCTGTCATGGTGCCATCACGGTGGATATCCGTGTAGATAATCGCGGCTACACCCATTGTCGCCATCCGTTTGGCTAGCTCTGTGGCGAGGACTTCAGAAGTCTCAATCCAGCCTTTAGTGGCGACTTTGCCAGCACGAGCATCAATACCGACAACAATCTGTTGTGGGTATTTTTGGCATAAAATTTGAACCAATTCTGGCTGTTCGACAGCGACTGTCCCTAAGATTACTCGATCGACTCCCAAAGTCAATAGCTGCTGGACACTCGTTTCAGTCCGCAGCCCACCCCCAACCTGGATTTGGACTGGTTGAGTCGCCGTCTTCTTGACCATCTCAATAATACTTGAGATCGCAGCCAAATTCACTGGCTGCCCAGCTTTTGCACCATCTAAATCGACTAAATGCAACTTTGTCGCGCCCTGTTCCAGCCAAGATTGCGCCATCGCGGCAGGGTTGTCATGGAATACTTCTGATTTGGCATAGTCGCCCTGATATAGCCTGACACACTTGCCATCGAGCAGATCGATCGCTGGAAAAATATCCATAGTATTTACAAATAGATAGAGAGTGGATAGATCGGATTATGCCACATTAATTTAGGTATTTAAGATCGGTTTTCCTACCACAATTGTGACAGCCATAGGCGAAAATAAGAATGTTCAACTCTATAGATTGGGGCAAGTATGATCGTTTCTAATTGGCGTAAGGCAATGATGCCGATCGTTTTATCGGTAGCTTTACTATTCTCAGCTTGTTCTAGTAAAGAGCCATCCAAATACGCTACAACTCAAAAAGAGACCACAGGTAGAAACGCACCCGCAGCAGTCGCTAAGAATGCTGAAGCTGGTGGTGATTTCAATAAATTCTTCCCTCAAGGCGATGCTGGTTTTGCCCGAGTATTTTCGCAAGAAAAGAAAGGCTTTGCTGAAGCAAAACTTAACAAAGGTGGCAAAAACGTCGCTGTGATGTCAATTAGCGACACAATTAGCGTGCCTACTGCTGCCAAAAAGTATGAAAAAAGTACTAGCAAAATTGGTAGCTATCCGCTAATAGAGGAAGCTCCACTCAAAAGCACTGGCGTACTCGTTAATAATCGTTACCAAGTTAAAGTAGCATCTCGCGATCCTTCTTTTACTGGAGACGATCGTCAAGCTTGGTTGAAGAAGTTTAATCTAGACGGATTATCCAAGCTTAAATAATTTAGCAATTGTAATCATCTTTTAGGAGTTATCTATGAGCAAATCAATTTTTGAACTGGTAGACGATTTACCCACTGGGGGATTGACCGTCATGTCGCTCAACGCTTTGGATTTCGCGATCCCAGGGCAATGGCAAAACACCGTCGGCTTTGACAATACAATCAAAGTCGTAACTGGCACCGACGATCCCGAATACGTGCAGGCGATCGGCGAACGGGCAGTCGCACTCTACAATGACAAGGGTGAAGGCTATCAAACAGCCATGTGGCTCTACAACACGGTAGATTCCGGTTCACGCCTGCTCGGTGCCGCCGCGATGGCAAATAAAGTCGGTGAAAAATTTGCCATGCTCGGCTTTTTGGGCAACATTACCCCCAAAGCTGAAACCGCTCAAACGATCGATCTCAGCGTCAAACTCGTAGCTGAAATCGTTGCTTACTGTCAAATCAACGGTATTCCTGGGGATAGCGTCGGTGATTTCCTCGCTGGCTTGGGCGACTACGGCGGCGAATCCCTAATGCGGATGTGTGCATTGGTTTGTTTCGATGGGTTGATTCCCCTCGGCCCCGATTTTATCGGTATGGTAATGGATAAAATGGGCGGCATGAGTCCAGGTGAGCTAGAAGGAAATCAAACCTTCAAAGGCATTAAAGACCAAATTCCTGGTGGTGATACTGGTGGACAATTGGGCTTTATTACTGAGAGCTTTGGCAATGTCAGTGG
The DNA here is from genome assembly GCA_025351825.1 of Chamaesiphon sp. 341R_metabat_111. Taxonomy (GTDB): domain Bacteria; phylum Cyanobacteriota; class Cyanobacteriia; order Cyanobacteriales; family Chamaesiphonaceae; genus Chamaesiphon. Next base: position 65,010 of record JANXVE010000121.1, read on the forward strand.
TTGGATGAGCGATTTTGTCTCTAGCCGTGGATTGTCCCCAGAGATGATTGTTGGCAACATGCGCAATTTCGTGGAGATTAGCGACGATAAGCTCGATTATCTCGGTGCATTTCTGGATGTGAGTACCAATTACTATGTTCATACAGGAACTCAGACTCTAGCACGACGCTTGATTGAACGTGCTGCTGCGGAAATGTAGATTGGTAGCGGGGATCTACCCACCCCGCCTGCGGCACCCCTCCTTGGAGGGGATTTCGCACTCTAGCTCTTATTGCTGATAATTAGATCAATTTTCATGCAAGAACGTTTCGGCAGCAAATCCCCTCTTGGGAGGGGTGCCCGTAGGGCGGGGTGGGTAGATCTCCGCCACACTCTAACCACCATCCACTATCCACTATTCACTAATCAAACATCCATCCTCCATCTGAATAATCCGATCGGCAACGTCCAGAATTCGATTATCATGAGTCACCATCAGGATCGTGCAGCCTTGCTCTTTGGCTAATGTCTGCATCAACGTCACAACTTCTCGCCCAGATTTACTATCCAGTGCCGCCGTCGGTTCATCCGCGAGAATCAATTTAGGCTGACTAACTAATGCCCGTGCGATCGCTACCCGCTGTTTCTGACCGCCAGAAAGACTGTCAGGGTATGATGGGTTCGATCGGCTAAACCGACTGCTGTTAGCACGTTGATGGCGCGATTCTGACGATCTTTAACCTGGGGATGAAGCTTGAGTGGCATCGCCACATTTTCCCAAGCAGTCAGGCTTTTGAGCAGGTTGTGAGCTTGGAAGACATAGCCAATTTGACTGCGAGTTTCAACTAATTGGGATTGCTTGGCAGCAAGGAGTTCTCGATCGAGTACCTTCAGACTACCAGTTTGCATCGATCGCAATGCCCCAATCAAGGTCAATAGTGTAGTCTTTCCACTGCCGGATGGCCCTGTTAAAATTGTAATTTCTCCCGCAGGTATTTCCAGATTAATCTCATTCAGCACTGGAATTTTGAGATTGCCTTTTCCAAAACTGTGATTGAGATCTTTTATTTGAATGGTTGGAGGAAGAGACATAATTTGTCTGTTACTGGTGAGGATTGTTGGGTTTCCTTCGTCAACCCAACCTACAGATCTAAATACAAAATACGATTGGATCTAGTTTGTAGCCTCTACCCGTCTCTTATTCTAAGATAAATACACTGGGAACACCCAAAAAAGGTTTGGGCAGCAAAATATGACTAGATCTAGAACTCGTCTGCATGAATTGTCTGCCGCCGCTTACGCCAATGGCGACTACACTGGCTGGTTTGAAACCCTGTATGCCGAAGCTCAAGGGAATTCTGATGCGATTCCCTGGGCAGATCGAGGCGTGAATGGATGGCTAATCGACTGGATTGAGACATCCCAATTGAATCTGAAAAACTTGCGGGCATTAGTCGTCGGCTGTGGATTGGGTGATGATGCTGAATATTTAGCCAACCTTGGTGCAAAAGTAACAGCATTCGACCTATCTCCAACTGCCATCGATTGGTGTCAGCACAGATTTCCCACATCTCAGGTAAATTATCAAGCCGTCGATTTATTTGCCGCTCCAGCCGAGTGGAAATTGAGTTTCGATCTAGTAATTGAGATTTACACAATCCAAGCATTACCTGCAAATATCCGTCCCAAAGCAATCGATTGTATCAGTAATTTCGTCGCACCCAATGGCAAGCTATTTGTCGTCTGTCGCGGACGAGATCCTGAAGATGCTTGTGATAATTTACCATTTCCGCTAACCAAGGATGAATTACATAAATTCACCAATACAGGATTAACGCAAATTTCGTTTGCAGATTCGATCGACACCTTAGACACTTCTCCAGCTAGAAGATTTCGGATTGTCTATGGGCGATCTAATTAATTACTACTAGCCATAAATTATTACTCTTCAAATGTTACCAACCGCTGCTTATATTCACATCCCATTTTGTCGGCGGCGTTGCTATTATTGTGACTTTCCAGTATTCGTAGTGGGCGATCGACAGAATGGAGCTACCTCTGGCAATATTCAACTCTATGTCGAACAATTGGGTCGAGAGATTGCGACTCAAACTAATTACCATCAACCGTTAGAAACAATTTTCTTTGGTGGTGGTACTCCTTCCCTGCTGACTGTCGAGCAATTGGGACAGATTTTAAAATTGTTATCGAATAAGTTTGGGATTGCTAGTGATGCCGAAATCTCAATGGAAATCGATCCTGGCACATTCGATCTGGCGCAAATTCAGGGCTATCTCCAGGCGGGGGTAAATCGAGTCAGTATGGGGGTGCAAGCATTTCAAGACAACTTATTGACTGTCTGCGGTCGATCGCACTCTGTGGCTGATATTTACGCCGCTGTGGATCTGTTCGATCGAGGTGGTGTTCAGAATTGGAGTTTGGATTTGATTTCTGGTTTACCCCAACAAACGATCGCTGATTGGGAGAATTCTTTAAAATGTGCGATCGATCTCAACCCCCATCACATCTCCTGTTACGATCTGATTGTAGAGGCGCAGACTCCATTCGCCAAGCAATATCAACCAGGGGATAAACCATTACCCAGTGATGAAAATACCGCCCAGATGTATCGGATTGCTCAACAGACTTTGACGGTGGCTGGTTACGATCACTATGAGATTTCTAACTATGCGAAACCAGAGTATCAGAGCCGTCACAATCTCACCTACTGGCACAATTTACCTTACTACGCTTTCGGAATGGGAGCCGCCAGCAATCTGAAGGAGCAGCGATTCACTCGCCCGCGCAAAACTCAGGAATATTATCAATGGATAGCCGATGGCTGCAATTGGCAGGAATCAGCCGCAATTACATCGGCTGAGGATCGGTTTTTAGAAACTTTGATGCTAGGACTGCGACTATCTCGTGGTGTGAGTCTAAGATCGATCGAATCTGAATTTGGGATCGATCGAGTAAATAGTCTCTTGAAATGTCTAGAACGTTACAAAAAGTCAGGATGGGTTGAAAATGTCGATGGTTGGTTGAGATTGTCCGATCCAGAAGGGCTGTTATTTTCTAATGTGGTGTTGACGGAAATATTTAGTCAAGAAGCTGATTAAGCTAAATCTTGGATAAAATCAGCAGCTTTGACAATCAAAATATTTTGATAATTTACCAATGTATTGCATCAATCTTCGTGAACTAAATCATCAACAAAAGATTCACGCTCATCTTCTGTCATCCTATTCCAGTGATACCCTCGCTTTTGAGCAATGATTATAGCTTGATGATTTCCATACTGAGACAGCGATTCCCATTCACCCCATTGTTGATGCAATAAGAACCTAAATAACTCTACCTGTTGAATTGCAGGTAGCTGTTGAACTAGTTCAATCACCTGTTGATTGCTGAGACTGAGCATTGGCATGATTAACCTCAATCGATTACTTGGATGATTCTATCTCCAAGTTTTTTGTAAGTATATTTCTAATTATATTGGATCGAAATTGAGATCGGATCGATAGTGTGGCTGACTTCGTGCTCGAAAATAATTAACGGCACGATAGCCAATCCAAATTACCTAAGCCTAGTTTTTCTTCAACCAGCTAAACATGGCGCGGAGATCCTTACCGACTGTTTCGATTTGGTGCTCGGCTTCGAGGCGACGGATGGCGGTGAAACCAGCGTTGCCGGATTGTTTTTCGAGGATGAATTCACGGGCAAATTGTCCGGTTTGAATCTCGGAAAGTACCTTTTTCATCTCAGCTTTAGTTTCGGCGGTGACGATGCGGGGACCACGAGTGTAGTCGCCATACTCAGCAGTATTCGAGATACTGTCGCGCATCGTTGCCAAACCACCTTCGACGACGAGATCGACGATTAGTTTAACTTCGTGACAGCATTCAAAATAAGCGAGTTCGGGCTGATATCCAGCTTCAACGAGGGTTTCAAAGCCAGCTTTGATTAATGCGCTTAAACCACCACAGAGAACTGCTTGTTCGCCGAATAAGTCGGTTTCAGTTTCTTCACGGAAGGTAGTTTCCAGAATTCCGGCACGGGTACCACCAACGCCTTTAGCATACGCCATTGCTCGATCGCGGGCGTGTCCAGAAGCATCTTGATAGACAGCAAATAAAGCTGGTACGCCTTGTCCTTTTTCATACTCGCGCCGAACTTGATGTCCAGGGCCTTTTGGTGCGACCATGATCACATCAACATCGGCGGGAGGGATGACTTGCCCGAAGTGAATGTTGAAGCCGTGGGCAAAGGCGAGGGTATTGCCTGCAACGAGATTTGGTTTGATTTCGTTTTCGTAGATGCCCCGTTGGACTTCATCAGGTAGCAAGATCATAATCAAGTCAGCAGCTTTGGCAGCATCTGCAACTGTTTTGACTGTCAAGCCTGCGGCTTCGGCTTTGGCGGTGGATTTACTACCCGCATACAAACCAATAATTACATTTACACCACTATCCTTGAGGTTGAGAGCGTGTGCGTGTCCTTGGCTACCATAACCAATAATTGCAACGGTTTTGCCGTTTAATAGGTCTAAATTAGCATCGTTGTCATAATACATCTGCGCCACGATCGATCTCTCCTTAACCTTGTACTTGTTCTATTGTGTCCTGTCTTGCGTCACTATTGGGCGGGAATATTCTCGCCATGCATTACCACAGGCAGAACATTTTACCATGTAGACGGATGACGATCGGCAGGTCGATCGAAGATTCCCTTACCGCTTTGAGTTTGCTTGCAACCATAGTTCCAGACTGACTAACAACCATAATTTCACCCCATATCGCCCCCACACATCGCCCTGAAAACTGAGCCACTCTCTAATCAAATCTTGGTTGATATAGGGAGCGATTAATGCCCGCCGACTGAGTAATAGTGATTTTGCTTGGCGTTGCCAATATTTGCGAAATCCTAGTTGGACGGGTACCATCATGCCACTTTTAGGGCGGTTAATAATTGTAGCTGGTAATAGATCTGCGACTGCTTGTTTGAGGACTGCTTTTTCTTGGACTCCTGATAGTTTATACTCTGGGGGAATTGCCATACTCAGTTCCACAATTCGCCTGTCAAATAGTGGAGATCGACCTTGTAATCCTACTGCTTGAGTGAGATTATTTACCTTAGTCAAAATCTGATCGGCACCTTTGAATTTGATGTTGAGAGCCATCAAACGATTGAGGTAGCTCATGTCTGAGTTTAAATCTGGTTCAAATATCGATGATTCCTGAACTTGCTTGAAGATATCAGGTTTGAGTAATTGGGGCAGATCGGCGGCACACTTTTGGAAGGAGGTGAGATAGGCTTGTAATGAGTCGCCTTTAGTAACCGAACTATAGAGACTATCGATTAACATTGGTTGATTTTTAGGGCCACCAAAACAGGGATCGCCGCCTTCACCGTTGAGGGTAATCGAGACATCTTGGCTTGCTAATTTGCCGACTAATAAATTGGGAACTGTAAGTGGATCGCCGATCGGATCGTCTAAGTATGCCATCGTTTCTGGCAACTTTGACCACATATCTGCGAAGGTAATTTCGAGGATGTGATGGTTAGTATCGCAATGGTTGGCTACTAGGCTAGAAAATTCTAATTCATTGGCACATTCGGCTCCAAAGTGAATTGAATAAGTGTGAATCGGTGCACTGTGTAACTTGGCGGCGAGGGCGGTAATGCAGCTAGAATCCAATCCGCCTGAGAGGAATACACCCACGGGTTTACCTGAAGGTAAATATTCACGTATGACTTGCTCTAGCCGCGATCGAAGTTTATCTCCATGCCATAGCAGGGACTCGGGTTCGGCTAGCCGCTCTTGAAGTTGCCAATAGGTTATCAATTGCGCTTCAGGTAATTTCAGAGCTGTGCCTGGGCGAATTTCCCGCACATCGTGCCACATTGTCCTCTCTCCAGGGACAAAGGAACAGGTGAGATAGTCACGGAGGGCGATCGAATCGAGCTGATTCGATCGATAAGGATTTAGACTATGAAGCTGGGGAGCAATCCAGCGAGTTCTGCCAGCAGTATAATAAACTGTTCTCGCACCAATCGGATCGCGGATGATGATTAGTTGCTCCAATTGTCGATCGTAAATTACCAGTCCAAACATGCCTTGGAGTAGATCTAGGCTGTTCAATTTTTTCTTCGCCCACAACCGTGCGAATATTGCTAGATCGCTTTCGTCAGGAGTAGTGGCGAGATCTTGGCGATTACTCAGCCAGATATCACCAGTAATGATAAATCGATCGCATGTACTGATTACCCAATTTTGGGCTTTGACGATCGCAAATTGACCTTCTTGCCACTCTGACTCAATTTCAGCTATGTCACCCCAAGCGACTAACCAGCGCGGAGTCTGGATGGGGATTCGATTTTTATTACGTCCGAAGATCACAGATTAATGTAGGTTGGGTTGACGAAGTAAACCCTCAGGATTGGTTCTATTTTAACCGTTAAAACTTTCTAACCAAGCTATCATTTCACTCGGTTTCTGCCAATTAAATATTTTTGTGGTGAACTCATCGAGCTGTTGTTCATTCAATTGACATAATAGATTACTTATCTCTGGTGTCAAAACGTCAACGCCAAATTTAGATCGCACCATTGTGTTTGATAGCTCCAGTTTGCCTTCAAGCTTGCCTTCAAGTTTACCTTCAAGCTTGCCTTCAGCTTGTCTTTTTTTAACCCATTCTTGATAGGCTATTTCAACTTCCTGTACATAAGTCATAAAAATTAGATCCTCCTCAGTTAATTCTGGTTGAACTTGTTCGAGATAGATACAGTGCTTGACTGATACTTCTATGATATCATTTCTCAATTCTAGGTTAGGATCTAGCTTGATAATATCGGCAAAAGCTTGTTTGGCACTTTCGGCTTTACCAAGCATTTTTAGCAGCATGGTGTCAGAGCTGTAAGGCAAAGATTCAAGATCGACTATCCCCATCGATAACCCAGGCGCAGCCAGTCGATATACATGCGCTCCAAATGCTGGATCGGGAATCGCATTCCATCTTTTTAGTGAGTTTTCACCACACTTGGCAGTGAAAATCCAGGTAAATGGACGATCTAGGTGGAGTGGATTGGGATTCATCACTGAATCTTTTGTTACTCTCGTCTTTCGTGAGCTGTCAACTTTACTTTTGTTTAATTCCCAATAAATAGCACTTCGTAAAATACATGAGTCTATGTCTTCCAAATCCAAATAGTTACTGTAATGTTCAATAATAATTGTTGGGTGAATTGCAACTAAACGACCTAATAGCCCTAATGAATCATCGATTGTGACTTGACGTTCTCGATTAATCGCAATACACAACACATCAATGGCTAGTTCTTCAGATAATTGAACAGAGACACTTGTTTGGCTCTCAAACAAATTCTTCAACACAATTGGGACAAATTGCTTGATAAATTGGTCGTGTGGCTCATTTGGCTTACGTTTTTGTTCGGTCATGTAATTCGATCGTGAAGTGATGACTTCATCAGCTTGAAGGTAGACAAGCTGATAATTAAATTCTTGCTGCTACGTTAGAGGCTACAGCCCCAATTCCCGATATCTGGTTTGTAAATCGCGGATGGTAAAGATTGTCTCAAATTGCAATCCTTGAGCAGCATAAAATTCAGCACCGCCTTGTTCTCGATCGACTAATGTTAGCACTCGATCGACTACATAACCTGCAGCTCTGAGTCTTTCGACGGCTTTCATTGCCGATTGTCCGGTAGTCACGACATCTTCTAGAACAACTACATTTGCACCTGGCTTGAGGGTTGCGCCTTCGATGTAGGCTTGGGTACCGTGCCCTTTAGCTTCTTTGCGGATGATGAGGGCGGGAATGGATCTACCTTCATATACAGATACCACGCTTACACCTGCGACGATTGGATCTGCGCCCAGGGTTAAACCTGCAACTGCGTCGGTATCTGCGGGGAGCATTGAGAGAAATAGGCGAGATGTAGCTACAGCTCCTTCTGGGTGGAGCGTGACTTGTTTGCCATTGATATAGTAGGTACTTTTTTGACCGGAAGATAGGGTAAAGTCACCTTCTTTATAAGCCAACTGACAGAGCAAATCGAGTAGATGTTGACGTAAAGTAGTTAGATCGATCGTTGAATAGGGAATATTGCTAAGAGATGACTGCATAATTTTAGGTGTTATTCTGGCGACTGGAGCACGAGGATATTGATGGAGTAGGCTGCGGAACTTTATTCCCAACTATTCACTATCCACTATCGAGTATCCAGTTTCAACAATTCTTCCTGATTTGGTCATCAACTAGTTGAATAAAGTAAGTAAGTGATATAGAGGTTAAACCATGATCGATTTCAAAACCATCAGTTGTGTAGCTCTAGCTGCGATTGCGGCTAGCTGTTTTGCACCAAAAGTACAGGCAGAAACTGTATCTGAAGCAATGAGTAAGGCAATTTTCAACCAATCTGGCGATATCTATCGCAATGCCGGAATCGATCGTCAATTCACGCTATTATTTGGCTTGAGCTATCCTGACAAAGAGTATCTCAGTGACGCTCAATCGATCGGTAGAATTTATAACGATGCCCTACGTCAACGCTCCAGTGAGCCTGTTCGGACAGAAGACTTGCCCAATCCTTTTACTGAGTCTCTGTTGACTAGCCCTCCGAAGAATTAGGCGTGTGGGGCAAGAATTAGAATACTCACATCTTGCACCAATACGTAACAACTAGTAAAAGCAGAGATCTTCGGGTACCCACGAGGGGCACCCCTACAGGTAGCTTGTAGGGGTGCCCTTAATGGGTACCCGAAGATCTACGCTTAATACTAATATTTTTATGCTGGGGCAAGAGGTAAGAATACTTCTTTCTCCCTATCCCCTCGCAGTCAAATTCATCCTCGCTCGAACAATCTTGATCTCCTCATAGCTATAGTCATCACCCAGATGTGCTTTAATCGGCGTGAGGCGTTCGGCTCCGACGGTGGCGATGGCTTGTTCGATGATAGTTACCTTTGCGGGTGCTACGATGCGATCGATCTTTACTTCGTAGCCACATTCCATTAATTTCAATAGATGATCGAAGATCGTGTTTTCCCGCATCGATCTTTTTTCAGCGATGTCGGCGAGGCTCATGCCGCGCTGGTAAAAGTCTAGGGTTTCTAAGTGGGTGTGGGATACATCGCTTTTTCTGGCACGAGCAGCGGGCATGGGCGGGGTAGGATCGGATTCAGTCAGGACAGACAAGCCAGATTCGGTTCTGAAGGCTCTGATTTCACCTGTGAACATTTCGCCATACTGAGCGAGTTTCCGTGCCCCTACGCCGGATATTTGGGCAAATTGGGCGAGGGTTTGGGGTTGTTGTTGCGCCATTAGTCTTAGGCTGGAGTCGGCGAAGATGACATAGGGAGGTACTTTATTGGCATCTGCATATTGTTTGCGGAGCTTTTGGAGCCGACTGTAGAGGAATTGGATTTCAGCGGTGTTGGTGGTGATATCGGTGGTTTCTAGTGTCGGTGGAGCTAGATCGATCGCAATTTCAACTTTACGTTTATTGGTGAGGATTTCCCAGCTTAGGGCGTTAAGTGTCAAGACAGAATAACCATCGCTGGTTTCATCGACTAAGCCTTGATGGAGTAAAGATCTGCCCAGTGTGCGCCATTCGTTTTGAGTCCGATCTTTGCCGATACCGTAGGTAGACATAGTATCGTGGCCATTTTTGAGGACTTTATCGTTCTTAGATCCGCGCAGTACGTCGATGGTGTGAGCTAGTCCAAAATTTCGTCCTTGCTTGCCAAATCTAGCCACGCAGGATAATAGTTTTTGAGATTCGATCGTCCAATCGGAAATCGGGCGGGGATGTTTGCAGTTATCGCAGTTGTCGCAGTTGCCAGGGAAGCTTTCGCCAAAGTAGCCGAGTTGAATAATTCGCCGACATTCACTGGCTTCGGCATAATTAACCACGCGGCGCAATTGTTGTTTGGCAATTAGCTGTTCTTCTTCGAGGGCGAGTCCAGTTTCTCGATCGACTTTTTGGGCAATTAGGTACTCGATTGTCTTGATATCACCCAGTCCAAAATAGAGGGTGCAATGTGATGGTTCTCCATCCCGTCCAGCCCGTCCAGATTCTTGATAGTAACCTTCGATATTGCGAGGTAGATCGTAGTGAATCACAAACCGGACATCGGGTTTATTGATACCCATCCCGAAGGCAACGGTGGCAATCATAATCTGGACATCATCGCGGATAAAACTGTTCTGATTATTAGTTCTAGTTTGACTATCTAGTCCCGCATGATAAGGCAGAGCTTTGACCCCATCATGAGTAAGTTTTACAGTTAATTCATCTACTTTCTTTCGACTCAAACAGTAGATAATCCCCGAACCTTCAGATTGTTTGACCTGCGCTAATAATTCTTTATATGGAGTGGTACTTTTACGCCGGACTTCGTAATATAAATTCGGTCGATTGAAGCTAGCAACGTGGACATCTGGATCCTGAAGATCTAGCTGTTTAATGATATCCTGACGCACGCGATCGGTTGCAGTTGCCGTCAATCCCAGCCACGGTACCTTGGGGAAATAGTGCCGCAGTTGTGATAATTTGCGATAGTCAGGTCGGAAATCATGACCCCATTCTGAGACACAATGAGCCTCATCGATCACAAATCCCGCAATCCCCACTTCTTGATGCAAATCTACCAGAAAATTGCTAATAAACTCCTGATTCAACCGTTCGGGCGCGAGGTATAAAAGCTTGATTTCACCATTGTAAATAGCCGCTGCTCTTTCTCGTCTTTCTTCCGTAGTAATACTACTATTTAAAAAAGTAGCTGAAATCCCATTGTCTGCTAGTTGTTGCACCTGATCTTGCATCAGTGCAATCAATGGCGATACAACGATCGTTACGCCCTGTTTTAGTAATGCTGGTAACTGGAAACATAGCGACTTACCACCACCCGTGGGCATGATCACCAGCAAGTCGCGATTGGCTAAAGCTGTCGTAATAATCTCTCGCTGTCCCGATCGAAATTCATCGTACCCAAAGTAATGCTTTAATGCTTGTTCGAGGGTGGTGAATTGAGTCGCGGCAAGCATGGGAAGTGGTTTAGTTGTTTAGTGGTTTAGTTGTTGGCGAATAGCACCTGAAAATAGCTATGTGAGAGATTATACATCCGATCTTGTTTTTACTTTGGATTATACGGTAGTAGTATTCATCAATTTTGACAGTTCACTCAGCAAGTTTTCTTGTTCTTGACTGAGAACTTGTAACCTGTCGATAATTTGCTCACTCCGCTCTGAGTGTGACTGTGAAATTAATTTAGATTCTAACTGTTTACCACTAGAATTGTTGTGCCCAAATCCGCGCTGGATCGAGTTCCAGAATAGCCTCACAACTGGCTGAAGCAGTTTAAATGGGGTCGTGAGTACAAATAGCCAAATTTGCTCGATCCCGCGCCCTACTGCCTTAAATAGCCCCCACAGCGAGAAGATTGCGAGTAATAGCAATCCTAGACTTGGTAATGGGTGTGAAACAATCCAAGCTAGATATGCATGTGCTGCTAGCCATTGGGTGAAATAGCTGGTGATGGCATGTTCGATCGATATATCCATTTGAATTAATTAATAATTGATAATTAATAATTAATAATTGGGCTTTTACAAGATGTGGATTTAGACCCATTATTTTCGTCAACGCAGGGTGTATTATGGCGTTAGCGCGAACGCACAAACATATCAACAATTCACCATCCACCAATTAACCATTAGTATTGGCACTAATTTGTTCGCTATCGAGATTAAATAATACCTGAATGGTTTGAAGAGCCTTGCGGCGGGTATCGATGTCTTCTTGAGCGCGGAGCTGCAAGAGGGGATCGTGGAGGATTTTATTGATGATACCTTTGGTGAGGGCTTCGATCGCTTCTTGATGCCGTTCGCCAAATTCAGCTCCGAGTCTGGATAGGGCTTTTTCCAATTCTTGGGTGCGGATATTTTCCATTTTATCGCGCAAGCAGTTCATGGTGGGCACTGTTTCGAGTAATTGCCACCAGGTATCAAAGTTACCGACTTCCTCGTCGAGGATGCCTTCGGCTTCTTGCGCCATTTGTTGGCGGCGTTCCTGATTTTGAGCGACGACGGCTTTGAGATCGTCTACGTTGAAGGCTTGAATATTGGTGAGGGTGTTGACATCACTATGGACGTTGCGCGGTACGGAGATGTCGAAAATCATCAGAGAGTGATGCGGATCTAGAACTGCGGCTAGTTGAGCTGCGTTTAATAATGGCTCTGTAGCAGAGGTGCTAGTAAAAACGATCGTGGAAGTAGAAATCGCCGTCATCATTTCCGTCATCGGTTGGAGTTGAAGATCGATCTGGGTGAACATGCCCTTTAGTTCTTCAGCCCGTTTGGTCGATCGATTCAAGATGGTAATATCTGTAGAACCCTTGGAGATCAGATGTTGTACCAATAATCTGGACATCTTACCCGCGCCCAAAATCGCCACCCGATGATTGGCAAAATTGCCTACTTTCATGTGGGCTAGTTCTACCGCTGCCGAACTAATCGATACTGCACCAGTGCCGATACTAGTCTCGGTGCGGACTCGTTTCCCAGCAGTCAAAGCTTGCCTAAATAATCGATTGAGAATTGGTCCCATGCCTTGGTACTGCTGGCCAATTTTTTGGGTTTGTTTGACTTGGGCGAGGATCTGTCCTTCACCGAGTACGAGACTATCTAATCCTCCAGATACCCGCATCAGGTGCATCACAGCATCTTTGTGCAAGAGGATAAATAGGTGCTGGCGGAGATCTTTGAGTGGGATCTTGCTAAATTCGGCTAGAAATTGGATCGCATCTTGGACACCTCGATCGGCTGTGGGTGAGACAATATAAATTTCCAGGCGATTGCAAGTGCTGAGAATCGTCGCTTCTTTGATGTGGGGATAATTGCAGAGGGTTTGAATCGCTGCTTCCATCTGCGTATCGGGAACACTGAGTTTTTCACGGATGTCTACAGGTGCGGTTTTGTGACTCAAACCGATAACAGCAATATTCATGTCTACTCCGCGTTCCAAAAATGAGGATTTTTAAAGTGTTGGTTAAGTTACAGATAGTTGACCGGAGTTAATGCACAATGAGTGCGATCGGTGTTATCTCTGACAATAAGCACAGCTTCTTTATTTTAGATATGTCGCCAATCTTCTGGCAATATTTGCGGCTTGTAAATGGTTTGTTATGGTTCTTTACGGGAGGAGGTGCAGCGGATATCTACCCACCCTAACGGGCACCCCTGTCTTGTCGGTTTTTTATTCGGGGGGAACCCCCGAATAAAACCGCCGCTCCTTGGAGGGGATTTTCCACGCTTTAAGCTAAACCACTAAACCGCTAAACCACCAGAAACTAGTGAAGATTTACAGTCTGAGGTTGACCAACCATGTGAATGGTGTCAACGAAGCGAGCAGTTTTGGACTGGCTAGAAATAACTAGGGTATGAGTCCGCGCGCCACCTTTGAAGAAGCGAACACCGTCCATGATGTTGCCAGAAGTGATACCAGTACCAGCGAAGAGAACGTTTTCGCCACAAGCGAGTTCTTCAGCGGTATAGACTTTATCGGGGTCAGTGATACCCATCGATTTTAGGCGTTCGATATTCGCTTCTTTGCTCTCGCCAATCAAGCCAGTTTTGACAACTGCTGGATCGTAGATTAGCTGTCCTTGGAAGTGAGCACCCAAGCAACGGAGAGCTGCGGCGGAGATGACACCTTCAGGTGCGGCACCGATCCCCATGAGGGCGTGGATGTTGGTGCCAGCAAAGCCACAGTTGATGGCTGCGCCAACGTCACCGTCACTAATTAATGCTACACGAGCACCAGCGGCGCGGATTTCAGCAATCAGCTCGTTGTGGCGTTCGCGTTTCATCACGACGACAACTAATTCATCGATCGGTAGATCGAGACACTCAGATAAGATTTTGAGGTTTTCGGTTGCAGATTTATCGATATCTACTTTACCTTTAGCCGCAGGAGGTGCAGCGAGTTTCTTCATGTAGAAATCAGGTGCGGCAAACAATCCACCTTTTTCGGAGATTGCCAATACAGCCATCGAACCAGGTTGTCCGTAGGCACACAGGTTGGTACCTTCGCACGGATCGACGGCGATGTCGATTTCGAGGAGTTCGTCGATCGTACAAACATCAGCGGCGTTAGGCTGAGAACAAATCCCGACTTCTTCACCGATAAATAACATGGGAGCGTCATCCCGCTCACCTTCACCGATCACGATCCTGCCGCGCATGTGGATTTTATTCATCCGTTCGCGCATGGCTTCAACTGCAACACGATCGGCTTCATTTTTGTCGCCTTTACCCATCAAGCGTGCAGACGCGATCGCTGCTTGCTCGACTACTTCTATAATTTCTAAACCTAAAGTATTTTCCACTGCTAACGCGCTCCCAAGAAGCTGTATTTATAGGGATTTCAGTCTACAAGTCTACCAGAGCGAGGGGACACATAAGTGGTTATCAAATTTTTATCGTGCTGAAATTTAGCCATCGTGACTAGTCTCAGTATTTTTGCCGATCGTGAAGTCGCGCAAACAAGTCTCGATCGCCTAGTATATAGTTACTGAGATCCTGGGTGAAATTTAGCATGAAAATTCTGCATCTATCTGATATCCACATGGGCGGTGGCTTTGCTCACGGCAAGATTGACCCTGAAACTGGGTTTAATACACGTTTTCAAGATTTTGTCAAGTCTCTGTCACGATCGATCGATCGGGCAATATCAGAGCCAGTGGATCTAGTGCTATTTGGTGGGGATGCTTTTCCAGATGCGACACCTGCGCCCTATATTCAGCAAGCTTTTGCGCGAGAATTCTATCGACTGGTAGCGGCAAATATTCCCTTAGTACTGCTAGTCGGAAATCACGATCGACATGCTCAGGGACAGGGCGGAGCGAGTCTGTCGATCTATCGCTCGTTGGGCGTTCCAGGGACGATCGTGGGGGATACGATCGATACACATACTATTGCTACTCGCAGTGGTGAGATTCAGATTATTACTTTGCCGTGGATCGATCGATCTACCCTGCTGACTCGCGAGATCTCGGCGAGTCTATCAATTCTGGAAGTCAATCAATTACTGCTTGATAAGCTCCAGCCCAGAATTGAGGGTGAAATCCGTAAATTAGATCCAGCTTTGCCGACGATCGTTTTAGCCCATCTCATGGCAGATAATGCCACACTGGGCGCGGAAAAACTGTTAGCAGTCGGCAGAGGGTTTACGATTCCACTATCCTTTCTGACTCGTGATTGCTTTGACTATGTAGCTCTGGGACATGTTCACCGTCACCAGAATTTGAACAAAACTAACGATCCTGCTGTTGTCTATCCAGGCAGTATCGAGCGGGTAGATTTTAGTGAGGAGAAAGAGGACAAGGGGTTTGTGATGGTGACAATCGAGCCAACTGTACAACCAGCTCCTAAAAACTTTGAGACTACCTGGGAATTTTGTCCGCTACCCGTGCGAGAGTTTCGGACAATTAAAATCGATGTTTCTGAGAGTGAACAGCCCCAACGAGATATTGAAAAAGTGATCGCCAAAGTAGAAATCGCTGATGTAGTCGTACGATTAATTTATCAGATCGGTCCCGATCGAGTTGAATTGGTAAATACTGCGGCTCTGCATGAGGCTTTGGGCAGCGCACATCACTACACGATTCAGGCTGAATTAATCAGTCAATTGAGCCGTCCTCGCTTGCCCGAACTGGGCTGTAGCGTCGGCGATCCGATGGTAGCTCTGTCTACCTATCTCGAAAATCGCCCCGATTTGGCAAGTATTGCTAAGGAAATGATTGCGGCTGCTAATGAGCTACTGGCTGGCGATGGATTGTCCGCGCATCTTGCCGCAGATGTAGTTTTATTAGATGTTGAATCATCTGCGGATGCTCAACTAACGTTGTTATGACTTAGTTCACATCTTGCACTAATACACACTGATTAGTACTAAGCGTAGATCTAGGGTACCCACGAGGGGCACCCCTACAAGTTATCTGTAGGCGTGCCCTTCATGGGTACCCGAAGATCTGCGCTTGGTACTTCCCACACATCAATCGACTCAAACCCAGCCGTTTAGCTTAACTAATCGGCATGGCAGTATAGAATCAACGGTTAAATATCGATCGTGCTAAGATGTTACGCAATGTTAGAACCGACATTGCGGTTAACTGTTGTATTTTCGATCGCTGTAAGTTGAGCCAGTACATTGTATGTTACCAATTGCCATAGACAGTCTTTTACAGCAACGTTACCGCATCCTCAGTATGCTCGGAGAAGGTAGGTTTGGACGGACATATCTGGCAGCAGATCGCGGGCGTGGCGATGTCTACTGTGCGATCGAAGAACTCGCACCTTTCGCCCAGTTTTCCAGTGCTGTAGCCAAAGCAAAAGAGATCTTCAAAAAAGAAGCAACGCTGCTTTATCAACTTCAGCATTCCCAGGTACCGCGCTTCTGGACGACAGTTGAAGATCTAGATCGGCTGTTATTGATTCGAGACTATATTCCTGGCAAGACTTATCGAGAGCTGTTGGACGATCGTCGCAATGTCGGTAGAACGTTTAGTGAGTCAGAAGTTTGCCAATTTTTGCTAGAAATATTACCAGTGATTGGGTATATCCATAGCAAAGGTACGATTCATCGCGATCTTTCCCCAGAGCATATTGTCTGTCGGGATGAGGATAGGCTGCCAGTACCGATCGATTTTGGAGTTGTCAAAGAATTTGCCAACAAACTCCAGCTTACTCAAGATAGTCCAAGGATCGCGATCGGTCAACCAGGTTATGCCCCGATCGAACAACTCCAGCATGGACGAGTTTATCCCAATAGTGACCTTTACACACTGGGCGTTACCGCAATTGTCCTGCTGACAGGCAAAGAACCTAGTGCGCTATTTGAAGGCGACAAGATCGACTGGGCATGGCGGAAGTGGACAGAAATCGATGACGGCTTTGCCAATGTGCTGAGTCGGATGTTGAGCTACCAGCCAAATGACAGGTATCAATCAGCGATCGAAGTCGAGCAAGATCTTCAGGCACTAAGTATCGCACCAATCCCAATCGACGAAAAATTTCAGGATGGAGAAGATGGGTTTAACCCGCTCTCACCTGCGGGTGTAGCCGCAGGTGCCAAGAACGCGTTCTCTGCTGTCAGCCGGATTCAAACTAAACTTACCAATCTCAATGTCAAGTCGATTTGGGAAAAGCCCCAAGTATTCATTCCAGTAGGCGTATTAATTTCGCTCCTAGCTGGTGCGGGTTCTTGGTTTGCAGTCACTAATTTGCTCCGACAGCCACAAGCTGTAGAAGAGCCAGTAGCAGTTGTGCCGCCCCCCAAGCAAATCGACTTCAATAACCCCACAATTCCAACTGATGCTGGTACTTCCGGCACTTCCACTCCTGGCGATACGATTCAGCCGGAAATGGATCGCCCGATCGAGAAAGAGGGTAAAATTGAGGCGAATACTCCAGTTCGATACAAAATTCCGGCCATCGCAGGGACAAATCTCGATATTCAGATCGTGCCCCTAACGGCTCAAACTATCGATCCAAGTAAGCCAGTACTGTCGATCGATCCGACTTTACCATTAACTAGCTCCAGCCCGATCGCTGCAAAAGATCTCAAATCTAAAAAGCTCCCAGTTCCAGTAGCTACACCAATGGCGGCTCAAGTGCTGATGACCATTATCTCACCTACAGGTGTGCCGATCGATGACAAATCCGATCGAGTAGTGGGTTGGCGCGGACAGCTCACTTCATCAGGTGATTATACGATCGAACTCCGGCCCATTAAGGGCTTAACTGGGACTTTTCCTTACAAACTGAGTGTGACTCAACTATCAGTTACACCTGGCTCGGCTCCGCTCAATACCAGTCCCAACCCAGCCGGATCGACAACACCCGAATCGACAGCACCATTGGGTGTGCCCATTCCGATTGGTGGTACTGGCTTGAAAGCAATTCCAGCTAGCCCCGAAAACATCATTCCCACTAACGATCTACCTACTTTCACCCCCGTTCCAATTCCAGATCGGGTACCTACCGTTACCCCCAGTGCTGCCCCAACCGAGCCAGAACGTCCGGTTCGTCAACGCAGACGCAAGCCAGTCGTCGAACAAACCAGCCCTCAAGTAAGACGCGAACGAGTCGATGCCAACGAGGACGAAACTCCCCGCACCCGTCGCAGACGCAGAGTTACCTCCAGTGAGGAAGACGCAACTCCAACTCCACGTAGACGCAAAATCACCTCAAACGAGGAAGATTCAACTCCAGCTCCACGCAAACGGCGAAGTCGTCCCGCTAATTCAGAAGAGCAGCAACAGCCAATCCCTGTCGCAAAACCAAATCTAGGCGACAATGGTACAGGCAACACCCCGCCGAAGGAAGAACGAGTGCCGATTGCAGTACCCGAAGCTAAGAAGCCGATTCCGCCAGCTAGTGGTGAGATTGACACTAATTAGATAGGGGGACGGGGCAACGGGGCGACGGGGCAACGGGGCGACGGGGCAACGGGGCGACGGGGCGACGGGGCAACGGGGCGACGGAGCAACGGAGCAACGGGGCAACGGAGCAACGGGGCAACGGGGCAACGGGGCGACGGGGCAACGGGGCGACGGAGCAACGGGGCAACGGAGCAACGGGGCAACGGGGCAACGGATCAAAAAGTATCGCCATCGCCAGCCCCCGCGCTCCCACACTCCCGCGCCCCCATGCTCCCGCGCCCCACACCCCCCACACCCATCAAAAGAATGCTCCTAATCACCAGTACCGACACCGACGCGGGTAAAACCGTATTAACGGCAGCATTAGCTGCTTATGCTAAGAAATATCATTCGCGGCAAAGATGGGGCATTCTCAAGCCGATTCAGTGTGGTGTGGGCGATCGAGAGTTCTATGCTAGGGTATTTGGCGGCACGATCCAGGTGGTCAATCCGATTTATCTAGAACACCCGCTGGCACCACCGATTGCGGCAACTGAAGCGGGTGTCCAAATCGATCTGGGGATGGCTTGGCAAGCTCTGACAAAAATGCGTCAGCAGCATGATTTTGTACTGGTTGAATCGGCAGGTGGCTTGGGTACTCCCGTTACTGAGGAGCTAGTGGTGGCAGACTTGGCGAGAGAGTGGCGACTACCAGCGGTATTGGTAGTACCAGTTAAGCTGGGATCGATCGGATTGGCTGTAGCAAATGTCGCCCTGGCAAAGCAATACAACGTACAACTGCGGGGAATCGTCCTCAACTGCACTCAGCCGCTCTCACCCGCAGAAATTGCCAACCTTGCGCCAGCAGAATTGATTCAATCGCTCACAAGGACACCCGTGATTGGCTGTCTGCCCTATCTCCAGGATCTTTACGATCTGGAATTATTAGCTGCTGCTGCTGCCGATCTAGAACTGGAAGTGCTACTACCAGAGCTAGCTGCTGATTACTCGTTGACGACTGTTGCCTGAAGATGTGACCAGTAGCAACTTGGGTTAGAATAAGCACACATTCGATCGATCTTTTTGCCCGTGCGTTTTGACATCATCACTCTTTTTCCCGAATTTTTCACATCCCCACTCGGCTGTGGATTACTCAGCAAAGCCCTCGCCAAAGAGATTGCCTCGGTACATCTAACCAATCCGCGCGACTTTACGATCGATCGACACCACAAGGTCGATGATGAGTCCTATGGGGGCGGTGTGGGGATGGTGATGAAGCCAGAACCCATCTTTGCAGCGGTTGAATCGTTACCTGTATTGCCACGGCGACAGGTGCTATTTATGAGTCCTCAGGGTGAGAAGATCGATCGAGCCTTGTTTGAAGAATTGCGATACAACTATGACCAACTGGTGATCGTTTGCGGTCATTATGAAGGAATTGACGAGCGGGTAATGAATATTGTGGACAGGGAAATTTCCCTCGGTGATTTTGTGCTCACTTGTGGCGAGATTCCCGCGCTGACTTTGATTAATGGAATTACACGGCTGCTACCTGGAACTGTTGGTAAAGTCGAATCACTAAAAACAGATAGTTTTGAAGATGGGTTGCTCGATTATCAGCACTATACTCGCCCCGCCGAATTTCGGGGTTGGCGGGTACCTGAAGTCTTAATGTCTGGAAATCATGAGAAAATTGCCCAGTGGCGACATCAGCAACAACTCGATCGAACTCAATCCAAACGTCCCGATCTTTATGCTCAATGGTTGAAAGCTAAAAACATGGAAAAACCTCCTCTAAATTAGAGAAGGCTGTTGTTCAATGAGCACATTCCAGTTAAATCTGGAATGTGCTTCTAATTGCTGTAAATCCTAGAACTTGAAGCCAGCACCAATTCTGACATTAGTAGTTGCATTGCTAGAGCTTAATGGTACGTCCAGTGCCGCTTTGAGGTCGATACTATCAGAGATACCAAAATCCGCACCACCAGTAAAGAAGGTGTCAGTACGACTGACACCACCGCCAGAAGTAACTGACACACCACCACCGAGGTAAGGAGTGAGTTGAAGTTTGCTAGAACGGCTCACATCGAAATCGTAAGTCAAAGATGCGCCGAATGCAGTTAAGCCATCGCGGAAGTATACTGCTGGACGAATTGAGAGATTATCACTAACCCCGAATCTGGAATCAACACCAATAGCAGTCTGACCGTTGCCGATCAATAACAATGGTCCAACTGAATTGGTACCCATTCCGGCTCTAGCTGGAGCACTCATTGCCAGAGTAGCAATGGAGGAACAAATCATGACTAATGCGACGATATTCTTTTTCATTTTGAGGTTCCCATTTTAAGTAAATTAGCTCGACCAAACCTGTTTTGGTGCCTTCTCTGTTGTCGGAGAATGACCATTCCAAATCTGAATGTCGTTTAAGTTGAGCTGACAGGATTGAATTTTTTCCTGGTTACTAAACTTGACGCTGCCGAATTATGGAATGTTCCAAGATTGATTTGTGCCTGCTGAATATATATACACGCTGACTTGAAGCTATTCAGGACAAAAAAATATTTAGTTTGCGAAGTTGGGAGTTGGGAGCGAGGAGCGTATGGAACTGCGATATCACAAGCAACTCAATCCTGAAAATCCTGAAAATCCTCTAAATCCCGATCGAAGTGTAGGGGAGTTGGGATATACTTCGATCGAGAGTCTTTACTTCTCTACGATCGCAGCGTGACTGACACAATTCCAGATATCGATCGATTACTAGCACCGTTTCATCAATTTGGCGTGAATTTGGGACTCAGCCGGATTCAAACCTTATTAACAGCACTTGGCTCTCCCCATTTATCTGTCCCGATTATTCATGTAGCGGGGACTAATGGTAAAGGCTCTGTCTGCGCCTATCTTTCAACGATACTCACTGCCGCAGGGTATAAAGTCGGTCGATATACATCGCCGCACCTGGTAGATTGGAATGAGCGAATTTGTATCGATAACGAGCCGATTAGTACTGAGTCTGCGGTAACTGTACTCGATCGAGTTATCGCAGCAATCGACCCCACAACACCGACCCCAACTCAGTTTGAAATTGTGACGGCGGCGATGTGGCTATATTTTGCTCAGTCCCAGGTGGATATTGCGGTGATCGAGGTGGGTTTGGGTGGTAGGCTGGATGCGACTAATGTGTGTGACTGTCCTCTAGCAACAGTTATTGTCTCGATCGATATCGAACATTGGCAACAGCTCGGTGATACCATTGCCAAAATTGCTGGTGAAAAAGCAGGTATTCTCAAAGCCAATTGTCCCGCAATCATCGGTACTCTGCCACCCGACGCGATCGAGGTTGTCGCCGAACGGATCGCCGCTCTAAATTGTCCGGCAACTTGGGTTAAACCTGCCCAGAAGATACCAAAACCTCGATCGACACCAGAAACTTTATTATCATCCGATCCACTCCCCTGGGTCGAATCTGGAGGGATTGAATATCCACTAGCATTGCTCGGCGAGATGCAGTTGACCAATTCAGCAATTGCGATCGATACGATCCAGACACTGCGCCAAGCAGGATGGAAAATTAGTGACGAAGCGATCGTGACGGGGATGGCCAATACTCAATGGCGCGGACGGATTCAATGGACGACTTGGCACGTTGGCAGTAGCGGAGCGTTTGCCCCAGCAATAGCCTCCGCTGTGCGGAATCGCCAACTCTTAATCGATGGTGCTCATAATCCAGCCGCCGCCATCGCTTTGCGGCAATATATCGATACCTTACATACGCCAATTGGTTGGGTGATGGGGATGCTCTCGACCAAATCACATCTGGAAATCTTTCAAGCTTTACTGCGACCTGGCGATCGATTGTACCTTGTTCCCGTTCCCGACCATAGTTCCGCAGATCCGGCTGAACTTGCCGATCTTGCTCGATCTGGATGTAGTGGTTTAGATTCGATCGACATCTATACCGATTTAACTGCTGGATTAACTGCGGCGATGGCTATCGACACTCATCAGCCAGTGCTCTGCGGCTCACTGTATTTGCTTGGCTACTTTCTAAAATTGAGACAGTAGGAAAGCTTTCATTGGGGTTGTTGGGTTTTATTCTTCTGCTTGGTGGAACGCACGCTGAGGAAACCTCAGCGCGATTCCATCCGCAACCCAAATTACAGATCTAAACTAAAGCCTAATCCCCAAAGCCTAAAGCGTAGTTAGATAGCTGAGTAGATCGGCCATTTCCTGGGGATTTGGCTGAAATTGTGGCATTGGGGGAGTATTGCCGCTGATGACTTGTTCGATCAAACTGTTAGGCGATTTGCGCTTGGAAACTTCGTGTAGACTGGGGCCGACCCGTCCACCTGCATCTAGCCCGTGACAACCACTACAGTTGATCTGGAAGATGGCGTGTCCGAGGATCGGATCGCCTGTTTTCGCCAGTACGCCCGTAACATAAGGGTTGGATTCTTGAAGTGAGTGCCAACCCACGATCGCACATAGACAGATCGACAAGCCAGCCATCACGATCGATCCAATCTGCTGCCACGATGTTTGACTGAGTTTAGGTAGTCGAATATCCAAGACGTGCCTACTTTATAAACGAAGTTAGATTGAGAATACTGAAGTAAAAGTGTAGGCTCTGCATTGGAGGCTAATATCTACACATAATAGTTTATCCACAAATCTCAGACTTGTGAAACATTTCTTAAATATCTTAAGCTTTTTATCTGATTGTAAAGTTACTTATCGCCGCTTCATGGCAGCGGCGATACAGAATAATTGTGGGAATACCGCAAAATCTCCTAAACTCAGCACGAATATCTTGCATCACCACCCCGAAACCCGATACGCTAGAGGAAATTATTTTAATTAATACGGAGTCTCAACGTGGTAGAACCATTACTAGCCGGAATCGTGCTTGGCTTAGTTTTCATTACTCTCAGTGGCTTATTTGTAGCTGCTTACATGCAGTACAAGCGCGGCAACCAAGTCGGGCTGTAGGTTGAGAGAATAGGAAATAGGGGATGGGGGATAGTTTACTATTTGTCTATCCATCTACCTATTTCTAAAGTTGATAAAAAGAGATTGATGTGTTGCCGTAGGTTTTGTGGCGACAAGCTGTTAGATTCGGTAGACCTACAGGTAAAGTACTAATTTTTGCATCGGGACTATGCTCCACAGCGATTTCGCCGAGTGGCGCGAGCAGTCGATATCGATCGATAGCTGCCAGCACAGGCTGATATAGTCCTCCAGCATAGGGTGGATCGAAATAGATCCGATCGAATTGCTGCCCCTTTAAATCATCCAGTCGCGTGATGATATCCCCGCGCAAGAGTTGAAATTGCTGGGATTCCCGCGCCACTTTTTTCCAATTTTGCTCAATAATATCGCAAGCTGCATTCGATCGTTCGATCCCGACAACGGTCTTGGCTTCCCGACACAGAGCCTCTGCACCCATCGCCCCACTACCGCTACAAAGATCCAACCAGCGACAGCTAGAGATCGATCCTTGCCACACATTAAACAATGCCTGCCGCACTCGTGCTGGAGTAGGTCTAGTTTCGAGTCCTGGCAATGTTTTTAGTTCTCGATTGCCGTAGATGCGGATGGTCATGGGAGCGTGGGGGCGTGGGGGCGCGGGGGACTGAGAGACTGGGGGACTGAAAATACGATCCACGATCCACTATTCACTATCCACTAAAGAATTACTTGAGTAAAGTGATTCCTCGGATTATACGTTCTAGTAGTGCGAATCTGTTCGTACAGTTCGCGTTCGGCAACACCGATCGTTTTGGGAGTATCGATGATGATTTTGGCGAGTTGATCGCCACGTTCGCCGCGCGGATTTGTCCAGCCTTTGCCGCGTAGTCGTAGGGATTGACCAGATCTGACTCCAGCAGGTACGTTGACTGTGACCATCCCGTCTGGAGTCGGAATTTCAATTTGGGCACCCAGGACAGCCTCGTCGGGGGTGACTGGGACTTCACAGATGAGCTGTTCGCCGTCGAGCCGAAAGAACGGATGGGCTTGAAGTTCGACGGTGAGATATAAGTCGCCACGCTGCTTATTGTAAGTGGTGGCATTTCCCTTGCCGCGCACGCGAATCCGGCTGCCCGCTTTGGCACCACCTGGAATTCGGACTTTGATCGTTTCAGTGCCGAGATTAAAGCTTTTTTGAACTCCTTTAAAGGCTTCCGTCAGGGACAATTCGATCGTTGCTTCGCGATCTCCACCGACATTTGCAGTACCATTATTCGTGCTGTTACTAGTAGGATCGTTTACTGTCTTATTGGTTGTCGTGGTTTTCGCGCCTGTAGATTTTGGCGGAGCCGAATTAGCAGCGGTTGAATTATTATTAAAACGGCCTAGTAGCTCGTTTACAAAGTCATCAAAGTTGTTGTATTGACCAAAATCAACTGAGTTGAAATCCCCAGGTGGAGTAGCTGCTGTGCGGCGGGTTGTCGATCGAGTATTACTCGGCTGTTCGGATTGTTTCCAATATTGGCCAAACTTGTCGTATTGACTACGCTTGTCAGAATCGGAGAGGACTTCGTTAGCTTCGGTGATTTCTTTGAATTTTGCTTCGGCAACACTATCTCCTGGATTGAGATCTGGATGATATTTGCGTGCCAATCCCCGATAGGCTTTTTTGATGTCGTCTGCGCTGGCGTTCTTATTCACTCCTAAGAGCGCGTAGTAATCCCGAAAGTTTGTCGCTGCCATATTGAATCAGTGGCTAGTAAGTAATGAGTGATTGGATGTAGCTGTTTTAATGTCTGCCAGTTATTCTTTGATTGTTCCCTAGTTACCGATCGAAATGATAGATCCCTCATCACTCAATTTCGATCGGAGTTTTGTGGAGATAGTAGTGATAAGCGTAGATCTGAGGGTACCCATGAAGGGCACCCCTACAGGTAACTTGTAGGGGTGCTCTGGATCTACACTTATCACTGGTATTTCCAAACCGTTGCCAGATGTGAGCCTACTTCTTTTGCAAAATCAGAGCAACATCCTTGGCGAAATATGTAAGGATCAGATCGGCTCCAGCCCGCTTGATACTCAGTAGAGTTTCCATCACAATCTTTTGCTCATCAATCCAGCCGAGTTGAGCAGCGGCTTTGATCATTGAGTACTCGCCACTCACATTATAAGCTGCAACAGGGACGTTGCAATTGGCTTTGACTTGGTGAATGATATCCAGGTATGCCAGCGCGGGTTTGACCATTACAATATCGGCACCTTCAGCAATATCGAGTTCGATTTCGGTGAGAGCCTCGCGGGCATTTGCTGGATCCATTTGGTAAGTCTTCTTGTCGCCAAATTTGGGAGCAGAATCCAGGGCATCGCGGAACGGCCCATAATAAGCGGAAGCATATTTGGCAGAATACGCCATAATTGCCACATCACTAAAACCATTGGCATCTAAACCCCGCCGAATCGCGCCGATCCGTCCATCCATCATGTCTGATGGTGCCACCATATCGCAGCCCGCTTGTGCTTGAGAGACAGCCATCTTGACTAAAATTTCGACAGTTTCATCATTGAGAATGACACCATGCTCATCAATCACCCCATCATGTCCGTGGGTGGTGAAAGGATCGAGCGCAACGTCGGTAATCACGATCGTCCCAGGTACTTTAGCCTTAATTGCTTTTACAGCCTGTTGAGCCAATCCTGCGGGGTTGTAGCTTTCAGTGCCATTGTCATCTTTTTTGGATTCCGAGACGACGGGAAATAGGGCGACGGCTTTAACTCCGAGGGTATATAGTTCGGCAATTTCAACCAGTAATAGATCCAGACTATAACGATAGCAACCTGGCATCGAGACGATTTCTACCCGCTGATTTTCGCCTTCCATCACAAACATCGGATAGATCAAGTCATCAACCGTGAGCTTGGTTTCACTGACTAGGCTGCGAATACTGGGATTGCGACGCAGACGGCGAGGGCGTTTGGTAAGTGCAAGTTGGCTGTCGGAATTGGTGGGGGAGAGGGGCATATCGATTAAGTAGAGCGCGGTAGCCCTTGATTATAAGTTCTTTGGGGTAGTTGCGATCGGGAGGGTTACAGATTATGAGTCCAAAACTTTGGTGAACTTACCCTATCTCAGGCATCCTGCGATGTATGTACAATCCTGCTGGAGATGATGCGTAGATCTTTACCCCACCCCAGCCCTCCCCTTGGAAAGGGGAGGGGGTAAGATTAAGATCGAAAACTTTTTGTGGTTTGGGTTGAAGCGAAATGTACATTTACCTGCATGGTTTCTCGTCTGGGCCTGGATCGACAAAGGCTAAATATATTCAGGCTCAGTTTGCCCAACTTGGGATCGAACTTCAAGTTCCCGATCTCAATCAAGATGATTTTACCCATCTGACTGTTTCTCGCCAAATCGCTCAAGTTGTCGATTTATTTCCAGCAGATGGATCCCCTGTAACTTTAATTGGTTCGAGTCTGGGTGGTTGGATTGCAGCGATTATTGCTCAGGATCGTCCTCAAGTAGAAAGGTTGATATTACTCGCACCTGCTTTTGATTTTCTGGCACATTGGCTTCCAAAAATTGACGATCGACAGTTGAATTCATGGCAAAATACTGGGTACATATCGATTTATCATCACGCAATTAAAAATCTAGTCCCACTACATTATGATTTCCTGACTGATGCGCGGAAATATCCGCTGGCTGAGATTACTCGCAACTTACCCACTTTGATTATTCACGGCATTCATGATGATGTGATCCCAGTCACAGCTAGTCGAGCATTTGTGAAAGATCGAGCGTGGGTGAAGCTATTGGAATGGGACAGCGATCACCAGCTCACCGATGCTAGCGAACGAATCTGGCAAGAGATCCGACGATTTTGTCAGATATAAATATTAGTGATTCGATCGAATAGACTGCCGCAAATCTCGACCGCAATTGACACTTAGATCCAAACAGTAGTAATGTTTATAGAGATATTGTAATTAGTTGGCAAGGATAGGGAATCTAGGTCTTCATCCTAAAAATCTAGCTATCAACTATCTGCTATCAACTATTTACTATTTACATAGTGTCCAACGCCGAACAGACCAAGCAAAGGATTATCGAGACAGCCGCGATTATCTTTAATCAAAACGGTTACACTGGCACTTCAATTGCCGACATTATGAAGTCAACTGGGCTACATAAAAGCGGCATTTATAAGCATTTTAAAAGTAAAGATGAGATTGCTGTAGCAGCTTTTGATTATTCCCTCGGTCTGATTGTAGCGGCAGCGATCGATCGAGTCGGCAAAGAAGAAACCGCGATCGACAGATTGATTGCATTTGTGAATACTTTTCGAGGCTTTACTGCCGAACCGATCTGTGTGGGTGGCTGTCCAGTTTTGAATATGGCGGTAGAGAGTGACGATACTCATCCAGGGATGCGAATCCACGTTCAGAACGCCGTTAATGGAATTCGAGCGTTGATTGGCAGCATCATCGAGTTAGGGATTCGGCAGGGTCAGATCGCGGCCAACACGGATATCGAGCAAGTTTCGACGATTATCTTTGTGACGATCGAAGGTGCCATCATGATGAGCAAATTGTACGGCAATGATGTCTATCTCGATCGGGCGATCGCCCACCTTCATCAATACATCCACGATCTCCAGATTCGTTCGCATAGCGTCTCTGGAAGAGAATCGTGATAGAATAAAAATGACACAAGCTAGCTCCCATCAGTCTTTGGAGGTATCATGACTATTTCACAGAGTGAACGCTACACGAATGCCATAGCCTCTAGTTCACCAGTTAACACACCAGCCTTGCTACTCGATGTTAGTACGACAATATTAACGGTCACACCAGAACAGTTTATTAGCCTCTGCCTCAAAAATCCAGATCTGCGACTAGAACTAAGCCCGAATCGAGAATTGACTGTTATGGTGCCAACATTGCCGATTAGTGGAAAGCGAAATGGAGACTTGTCTGGTCAAGTTTGGTACTGGAATAGACAAACGAATCTAGGTGAAGCCTTTGATTCTTCAACAGGGTATGACTTTACCGCACTTGAAGGCGGGATGCCTTCGCCTGATTGCTCTTGGATTGAGAAATCTCGACTAGAAGGAGTTTCCTTGGAGAAGTTTTTTTCAATTGCGCCTGACTTTGTGGTTGAACTACGTTCTAGTAGTGACAATCTGAAACCAACCCAAGCGAAAATGCTGGTGTATCAACGGGTTGGAGTGCGAATGGGTTTACTTATCAATCCGCAGCAGCAGCAAGTAGAAATCTATCGACAGGGGCAAGTAGTAGAGATTTTAGAAGCTCCCAAGTCAATCGATTGTAATGAAGTGATGCCAGGGTTTGTGCTGGATCTGAGCCGAATTTGGTAGAGCGATGGCGACTGGTTGGATGAAATTATCTCTAGTTTCAAGATCGGCATAAAGATCGGCATTAATTGAGGGCTAAGAACGCTATAATTAAGACACTGCAATACTCTTAGCCTCTAAAAAGATCGGCACTATTATGGAATCTCTAGCTCCGATCGAACCACTATTGCCAAGCCTGAATAATCGAGTGCTGAAAGATCTAGCTACCCAACTGTGGGCAGAAAGCAGTGTGCTCAATAGCAACTTGCAAGTCGCGACGGTTTCGGGGATTGGCGATTTGGTGCGGACGATGAATTGCTACTACAGTAACCTGATTGAAGGACATCGCACCCATCCGATCGAGATCGAACGCGCTCTCTCACAAGATTTTTCGATCGATCCCAGGCAACGAGAATTACAGTTGGAAGCAAAGGCACATATCGAAGTACAACGAGAGATCGATCGAGGTAGTACTTCGATTCCGGTGATGAGTGGGGATTATCTGAAATGGATTCACCGTGAATTCTGCACTCGACTGCCTGCTGAGATGTTGATGCTAAGTAATGTCCAGAGTAATAAGCAGATTCAGATCGTACCTGGGGAGTGGCGAACAGGTGATGTGATTGTCGGGCGACATATCCCTATTTCCGCGCCAGCTATTGACAGCTTTATCACCCGCTTTGCAACGGGCTATCGACTGGAACGATTATCGCAAATAGATCGAGTAATTGCGGTTGCTGCGGCACATCATCGGTTGGTATGGATTCATCCTTTCTATGACGGTAATGGGCGGGTAGCGCGGTTGTTTTCCCATGCGATGTTTCGGGAAATCGGTATTGGCACGAGTTTATGGTCGATTTCACGGGGATTAGCGCGATCTAGAGCGCAGTACCGTGATGTCCTGGCTAATGCCGATTTACCCAGATGGAACGATCTCGATGGCAGAGGCAATCTGACAGCTAAAGGCTTACAGGCTTTTTGTGAGTTCTTTTTGAGCACTTGTATCGACCAAGTACAGTTTATGCGATCGTGTCTCGATCCAACCCAGCTACTTGCGAGAATCGAAGTATATTTGGGCGAGGAAATTGCCGCCAAACGCTTGCTGACTGGCTCGGATCGGGTGGTTGCAGCGGTGTTTCGATCGGGTGAGCTGGATCGAGGTCAAGCGGCGGCTGCCAGTGGCTATCAGGAGCGGCAAGGGCGCAAGGTATTGCAGCGGTTGTTAGAAACTGGTCTATTGATTTCTGGTACGCCTAAAGGTGCCGTGAGAGTGGGTTTTCCGTCTACCTTACTCGATCGATACTTTCCGCGATTATTTTTGGGGTAAACTTAGCCATTCGATCGATTGTCTATCTTCGCCAACATATTAACGCTCATCAAATTCGATCGATTCAAATTTCGAGGTTAGGTTGAACCTTGCGATCGAGTCGTAATCGTAATGTCTCTATTTTAGTCGAGCACCTAATTGATCGATCGACAATATCATCAATTTACATTGTCAGCGCAGGGTTCTCTGTTGAGTGCGTTGGCGGTAGCGGAGCGTTTGCCTGAGCAATAGCCTCCGCCTTGCGGAATCGAGATAAGTAGATTCAACTTTTAGGTTTGAGATCGATCGATAGATCGACGCGCTTTAGATTAGCAAGGATCTTTAGGTTGGGTTGAAAAATGTTGGCAGAGCCTCTCCGTCAGGAGACAACCCAACCTACACTCAAACATCCTAGAAATGTTGGGTTTCATTCTTCTGCTTGGTGGAACGCACGCTGAGGAAACCTCAGCGCGATTCCATCCGCAACCCAACCTACCGAAAAAAGATTTGTCTACATAAATTCAGATTTGTATGTCAGCAGCTCACTCAAAATTATAGTAGGCAAACCAGCGATATTCCGAAAGCCTTTATCGTTGGTGATAAATCGATTGCAGCCAACAGATAGAGCCGTTGCCGCATGAATTGCATCTGGAGTTTTAAGTTTGTACTTCACTCGAAGTTTGGTTGCCGCAATCAAAATGCTTCGCTCGATTGGTATCAAATTAATACCTGAATGAAAAATTAGCTGTTCATAATTTGCGATCGATACCATATTTCCGCTTCGCAATGGTGATACTAATGCCTCTGTGATAATTAATTCACTGGTAGAGATCGAAACTCGATCATTCTCAAATTTTTCCCATAGTGGCTTTAGCAATGAGTAAAAATCTGGATGATTTTCCAGGGTGTAAATCAAGACGGGGGTATCAATGTAGACCTTACTCCCAGGCGGTAAACTTAGTTCTCCCACCCGTCGCGAGCCTCTTGAATCTGTTGCTCTATCTCAGTCGCAGTACGGACTGGCTGCTGGCTGTGGATGGTATCAATCAGTGTGAGGATTGATTTTTGCTGTGTGGGGAGAGATTTATCGATTAGGATGACGAAGACTTCTACGGTATCCCCGATACTGGCATTGGGGATTTGAAGTTCGATTTTGTGCCCAGCTTGAATCGTAGTGGTGATGTGTAGAGCCGATTGCATCTAAATTTTTTTGTTGTGTCTATTTTAATTTTAGACTAGATCTCGTTGGCGTAGCCTCCGCCTTGCGGAATCGAGATAGATAGATTCAATTTTTAGGTTTGAGAGGATGTTTAGAAAGCTCAAACAAAATGTCGTTCAATTGACAGCAGCGGCAAGCATTTTGCGGATGCTGGGAGAACGAAAACCGAGGATAATATCCTTGGGAGTAACGCCGCGTTGAATTAACTCCCGATCGATATAAATCTCTGTACTATTATGCTGAATCCAGATTTGACCTTCAATAATATCTAGCTGCATGGCACAACCATAAATCCGATGTTCATCCCGCCATTCATTGTGCATGACTAAATAGCGGTCATGAGATCGATCGAGAATAAGCTGGGCATTTAGATCATTTTCAACAAAGTCTGCTAGAAATTCATTGGTAATTTGACGGTACTCATCTATTCTATCCATTGCTCGATTACCTCCTGATTTGGGTTATAAATAATTAATTTAATTTCATATCGGGTAAGTACAGTTTTAGCAGGTTCAAATCTCAGGAATATTTGATAAGTATCTGTTGGAACTGCTAGATAGAGAATGCGCTCTGGTTCGCTGGATACTTCAATGGCAATCCGATAATTTAGAAATTGACCGAGTGCTGTATGAAATTCAGAGATTGTTGAACCACCTGCAAAACTTTTTACCTCTACAGCTATTTTAAGTCCTGCTTTTTCGGCAGCAATTGATTCTTCTGCCGCTAGATCGATATAGACATCTGCCACACCATACCGCAATTGGTAGGGGTCATGAGTGATTTTCCAGCCATCTTTTTGAAGGGCAGTTTTAACATTGTTGTGAAAGAGGTCTTTTGCCATATTTATTTGTTCGTAGACATCTCTCATGCTTATTCTAGTGGATCTAGATCGATCATCGCAAGTCTTACCTACTGCTAAAAGATCTAAATATCGATCGCTCGACAATATCATCAATTTACATTGTTAGAGCAGGGTTCTCTGTTGAATTCGTTGGCGTAGCCTCCGTCTTGCGGAATCGAGGTAAATAGATTCAACTTTTAGGTTCAAGCTCGATCGTAGCAAGTCTCGATCGATAAGGATCTAGATATTGCCTTGTGGCGGATGGATTGTCGATCGTGGCTATTTTGCTCGATCGATACTTTCCGCGATTATTTTTGGGGTAAACTTAGCCATTCGATCGATTATCCCCAATATCGATGCTTTTCAGATTCGATCGATTCAAATTTGGAGGTTAGGTTGAACCTTGCGATCGATTACCTTCTGCTAAGGCAGACTCTAAAGCGAACAGTAGGCGATGCCAACGACTGATAAGTAATATCTTTATTTTAGCCGAGCACCTAATTGGTCGATCGACCATACTATCAACTTACGGCAAAGGGTTCTCTGTTGAATTCGTTCGCGCAAGCGTACCGGAGGTAATCGAGGTAAATAGATTCAATTTTTAGGTGTGAGATCGATCGTATTAAGTCTTCATTGTCGAAAATTCAATCTTTTTCCAGCCACCCAGTGGAGAACCGCAGTCGTAGCAGGTGATGGATATATTCCTTGTATTGATTCCAAGTTACTTTACTTTCTCCCTCTTTACGTTCTTGGAAGACGTAACCAATTTCCTTAATTTGTTTAATGTTTCCACGATATAGTACTTCAATCAGAATCTTGTAACCAACCGGATTCATTATTTTGCCAGCGATCGCGCTACGCCGTACCATGAAATATCCACTCATCGGATCTAAAACTCGGCTGATAGTTCTTGGCAAGATAACCAACCCCAACATCTGGGCACCACGAGATAACAATCGTCTGATAGCACTCCATTCGCTGACTCCACCGTCATCAACGTATCGGCTAGCAACCGCTAAATCTGTATCTCGATCGACGATTGCTGATAGCAATTTTAGTAAAACTTCGGGAGGATGCTGTAAGTCTCCATCAATAACTCCTAAGATTTCTCCTTTTGCAGCTTGCCAACCTCTAATAATTGCTGTTGAAAGCCCCCTTTCTACTTGACGACGCATAACTTGCAATTGGGGGTATTCAGTAATGAGTGATTGAGCAATTTCCCAGGTTAGATCGGGGCTATCGTCATCAACAATAATTAACTCATAATTACCAAGTAAAACTTTGTTTAATATGTTAGATATCACTCGAACAATCTTGGTGATATTTTTGCTTTCATTGTATGTTGGAATTATTAATGAAAGATAGGTAGTTCCAGATAGTTCTACCATATAGCTATCTAAATCTACAAATCGATCGACTAATGGCAAGCTACAAACTTGAAGAGAATCAGATGGTACTGATATCAGCGGTTCATTTTGCATGTTTGTTGTAGGTGCAAGTGCTTAGATAGTAAGTTTTATGCATTATCGATCGAGCGAACTATTAAAGTACGTAATTTTACTGATACTAATCTTCAGAAGTATCTGACACACGCTCCGATCGTCAGTTGAAGATCCGAGTTTGTACGGTACTCAATCATATCTGACCTAAATTATAATCATAGATAAGTATAGTCTATTAGCAAATTTAGCTAAATTTATACGATCGAGTTGATAATCACACTTAAGTATCTTCAAGCAGACTCTTTATTTAAAGTTAATTCAATAAATAAAAGTCGATCGTGGTGTAAAACATTTACCAATCTACACTAAAATTAGCTACGTCATAACTTTTAATTGCTATGAAATCCCCCCGATTCTCTAATACCAGTACACAACAATCTCAACAACGTCCAAACAAACTATCCTTAGCTCTTATTGCAACTACTTTCATCGCTGCTTCACAGTTGATTGCTGTGCTGACTGCTAGCGCAAACCCCGTTCCCACTCCCGCAGCACCCAGCCCTGTGATCCCAAATCGTGTCATCCTCAACGGTGACTTTCAACAACCAAATATAAACGGAGGAATGTATGTCGGCATCAACAAAGGTTACAACAATTCGGGTCTGCCTATTATTTGGCAAACCACGGAAAAAGGCACTCCAGGCCGTAACAATGCCTACGTAGATAAGCTAGAAGTTTGGAGTGGGATTGAAGGGGGAGTTAGCCCCAAGACAAACGCATCAGGCAACCAGTTTGTCGAACTAAATGGCGATACAAATGCATCAATCTACCAAAATATCTGTGTTCTTGCTGGTGAGACCGTTTCATGGTCGCTCAAACATGCTGTTAGACGGGACCCATGGAGATCATCGAATGCCATCGACGATGAAAACACAATGCGAGTATCGATCACAAATCCTGCTGATTGGCTCGATAGCAAGACACCCCCTGCTGTAAAGCTATACGAAAGTCCAAATTTGACCACCAAAGCTAGTGAGGGTTGGTTGACAAAAACGGGGACTTGGACAAATCCAACTACCAACACCGTCCCAGCATTAACCTTTGCTTTTGAGGCAATCCAAGGATCGCAGCTCGGAGGCGTGGAGGATAAGAGTGTAGGTAATTTCATCGATGATGTCAGTTTAAGCCTTTCACCAGTAATTGACTTTTTACCAACTGGCAGTACTGCCAGCCTCGCTGATAATGTCAATCTAGCCGTTATGAAAGAAGGAAACCCTAATGCGGCAAATCCTCCTTACTACTATTTGAGCCTTCGCATCAATGGTAACTTGAACAGCTCTAGTAGCGTCAAGATTAACTTGACTGGTCTAAATTCGCGTCGTCAATTTACACTTGGTAGTCTTTTGCAGGGTAACGCCGCAGCACCTGCTGGACTTACGGCTACCAAAAGTGGTAACGAAATCACGCTAAATATTCCCGCTGGATCTTATGACGCGAATGTGGTGAGCAACTATATCCATATTCCCATCGATTTTAGCGACAGAATTAAAACTCAAGATGATAACCTGGTCTTTACACTCTCCAACCCAACAGGAGGAGGCAGCGGTAATACTCTAGCGATTGGATCTACAACTTGTGGCACTGCTGCCCGCAACACAGTGAATGTTCAATTAAAAGACGATGACTATACTCGTCGGCTGTAACGATCGTTAGGCAAACTTGTTAGGACATACCCCCGACTTCTTGGAGAAGTCGGGGGTATTGCATTAATGGTGAAATGTCCTTGAATTTGGAATTGCTGACAGCGAACTGATGTTTGATTAAAAACCCGATTTCTTCAAGAGAAATCGGGTTTTAGAATATTATTAACAGCAGAGAATCAACTTAATATGAACGACTAAAATTCTTTTGCTTGATATATGTTGCCTTTGGAGTTAAAGGCGGTAATAGCTCAACTTTAGTGAATTTGTCATCAAAGTTAATGTTTCTGAATGGAACGTTGTAGTAAGGAAACTCTGATGGAGCAGATCCACCTGCTACAAACTGACCACTATATTCCAGTGGCGCACCTAGACTAATCAACGATCCTGTATAGTTGAGCGCGAAAGGCTGACGAGTGTCATCTTCATTATTATTCCAGTCTTCCAACAACCGAATATAGTTGTTTACGCCACCGCTGTAAGACTTAGCTCCACCATTGTCTCGACCAGTGCCTTTATTGCCATTACTGATTGGAGTATTAGACAAAAAAGCAGCATTGATAGCCATTGGGGTAGCAAC
The DNA here is from genome assembly GCA_025351825.1 of Chamaesiphon sp. 341R_metabat_111. GTDB lineage: Bacteria > Cyanobacteriota > Cyanobacteriia > Cyanobacteriales > Chamaesiphonaceae > Chamaesiphon. The sequence goes on from JANXVE010000121.1 coordinate 100,841, forward strand.
AACATCATAGGTAATCTCAGAAGTGGTAGTAGGGCTATTACCTACGACCATCGGAACTCCACATTTTAGCTGACCACGCGGTACTCCGATACTATTGGCTCCAACACCAGTTAGACTAACACAATCATTTGACAATGCAGTAATCGTATCGGCAATCACCGAGGCAGGCAATCTATCATTGTTTGGAGTATTTCGACCGAAAGCAGGTTGTGTTGCTCCCTGATTATTAAAGTTCCCCTGAATATATACTGATTGGTCGCTACTCAAAAGTAATGCACCTGGTAAGTAATCTCCACCATTAAAAGCAAAGGCAAATGGACTTTGTTTTGAGGCAGTTTGACCTGGATATTTGCGATAGTAGTCAAGCAGGATCACATTGCCATCTCGATCGAGTTCATTGGTATTATCAGCTTTCTTTTTGAGTATTCGTTGACTTAGATCGTTCTTGTCAACAGTAATATCCTCTGTCGCTGACAATGCGCCACCATTTCCATTTAGGTCATCACTAACAGTCGCATGGAAAACCAATCCGCCTTCAGTGATATCACTAGCTCCCAATCCCATGTACTGCAAACTAGTGATTGGTTTTGTCGCGTCTGCGGCAGATCGATCGAATGCCATTCCATCGGTGAAGTTTGCGCCAGTTCCACTATTGAAAGCATCAACTGCACCTGTCGCAGTTGGCGCATAAGCAATGCGGAGATCGGTGGGATTGGTTGAATCAACATATAAACCATCACGATTCCAAACAGACAGACTAGCAATATTAGTTTGCAACATCGTAATCCATCGCCGCTCTCGACGATCGTAGAATCCACTCTGACGAGGATTTTTCGCAGCTTCAGCAGGAACTGAATCTTGGACTGGTCTGGTTACTCGCTGAATTGGAGCAGGTAGAAACCAAGCATCTACAAGTGCGGCGATCTGCTTTGGTGTTGACTTGATCAGGATAGCCTTATCTCCAGTCAATCCAGCAGCCGATCCCGTTAGTTCTGGGATTAGCTCAATTAGGTTGCTAAATCCAGTTTTGAAATCGATTAAATTTTCAGAACCATATGCTAAATTACTAAAATTATCAATCTTCTCATCTAATCTCTCAAATCGAATTGGCGTTGGCGTAGATGCTAATGCAACTTGAAGTGCCCGCACAATCTTTCGCTTAGTTGCCAGGTTATTTGCACTAGTACTTAATGGCGAATCCAGCGTCGGTAAACTCGCAGGTGCGCCCAATACGGTACCTTCCCAAGCTCTCCATTGAGCATTAGTAAAAGTTCCATTAAAGTTATTTTGATTGATGCTCGTCAGCACCACCACAGGTTGACGCAAGCTTTGAAGCTGACCTTTTGTGAATACCTTGCAGCGGCGCGTACTAGCATTCTCACGAGTCGGATCGATGTAATTTGCAGCCGGATCGCTACCTGCTGTAGGTAGAGCGGTTGTACAAGCACCAGATCCACCAGTCGTAATTGCCGTAAAGTTGAACGGAATAACTTTTGGGTCATTTGTACTGCTTCGATCTGGCACCATTTCTAGTCGCATGTCAGCTTGAGAATAATACATCCCAATTTTATTGTCAGCGTAATTACGCTTTCTGGTGAAACCAGGTGCTGGG
>JANXVE010000142.1 GCA_025351825.1 Chamaesiphon sp. 341R_metabat_111
CCTGAAACTCTGCTAACAGTAAAGCTAGGGATTTCCAGATTGAGCTAATTTATCCTTGATGTCAGCCAGCATTCCCGCCCAGCGTGGGTCGGGTTGGAAGCTTTCAGTCGTTGCAGTGCTAGTCTGGGTATTGCCACCGCCTTGAGTCTTGTTGCCCTCTTTGCGACCACCTTTTTTGCCACCACCGCCACCACCGCTAGCAGCGCGACGGGGGGTACTAGTTTCGCCAGGTACTTTCTTGTTTAGGGTCGGTTTCGGGACATTGCTGGGTTCTCTAGGCTCGGTAGATTCGCCACCTTCACCGTCTTCGTCTTCTTGTCCTTTGGCTTTGGGTAGAGCTTTCTCGATTTTGATTGGTACCTCTTGGAACATGGCACCATTGTATTTTTCGATGATTTGGTCGGCTTGTTCGTCTGTTTCAACAGTGACAAAGCCAAAGCCACGGCATTTACCAGTCTTGCGATCTTTGATCACTTTGACTGAAATTAATTCACCTGCATCAGCAAAGATAACTTCTAGCTCTTCTCGCTCTACATCAGATTTTGGTAAGTTGCCTACGTATAAACGAATTGACATGTTGAAATTCCTCCAGACTGGAATTAAATTAGCTTGCTTGCAGGATTGCTCCAAGGGGAGTGCCTCATACTTAAACTATCACGTCTAGGCATGAGCGATCGAGGTATCGACGATTTTCCAAAGGAAAGGCTATGCCGACGAATCCGCCGTTTAGTCCCGATCTGCATCAAAATTTAGAATGTCTCTAATTCGCAATGAAGATCGATCGAAAAAAATAAAGGTAGTAGAATTAGTTTAGATATTAACTAATCACTCTCGATGGATACTAATTCACTCCTGCCCATTCTAGGTATTGCGGCTTTTGGGCTACTCGTCATCGTGACATTAGGTATCCTCATTCTGACATTAACTGGCTGGCGCGATCGGCAACGCAGAGAAGAAGATCGACGGGCGAATAGATAAGTTGGGAGTTAGGAGTTAGGAGTTGGGAGTTTGGGACTGAGATATCACAGACAACTCAATCCTGAAAATCCTAAAATCCTGAAAATCCTGATTAAAGGAATGGGTTAGTGATTGAAACAATTAAACTAATTCCGCAGTGGAAACTATTGATGCAAGCAGCGCAGATCGCGGTAGAATCGGGCTGGCATCTGTACCTCGTTGGTGGTGTGGTGCGAGACTTGCTATTGGCTGAGACTAGATCTGAGAGCTTATCAATTACAGATATAGATCTGGTAGTAGATGGCTGTAGCCAAGTCGCAGAAGTCGGTGCAGGTGTGAAATTAGCTCAGGCACTTCAACAGATTCACCCAGAGGTACATCTAGACGTTCACGGGATGTTTCAGACGGCGGCGTTGGTTTGGCCGCAAGATTCGGCATTTGGGGCGTTGGGTGTCGATATTGCCACCGCCAGAACCGAATCATACGCTTATCCTGCCGCAAATCCAGACGTATCTGCAAGTTCGATCGATCGAGACTTGTATCGGCGCGATTTTACGATCAATGCCCTGGCTTGGCGACTGACACCATCACCCGATCCGCCTTTATTAGATTTATTTGGTGGGTTACAGGATTTACAAGCCAGACAACTTCAAGTTTTGCACTCTAATAGTTTTATTGACGATCCGACGCGAATTTTTCGGGGCGCGAGATTTGCGGTGCGATTGGGATTTGAATTTGAACCTCAGACAGCCGACTATATTCGGGCAGCAATTAGCAGCGGTATTTATGTCCAAACGGCTCAATCACACAGTCGAATGCCAGCGTTACAAATTCGGCTCAAGACTGAATTAAAGTATCTATTCCAAGTCAGTTATTGGCAACAAACGATCGAGTTATTGGATAAAATAAATGCCTTGCAGTGCATCCATCCAACTTTGAAATTAGATCGAGAGTTATTGCAGCAACTGCGACTAATAGCCAGATGTCTAGCTAGATTCGACCCACAGCAATCAATCGAACATTGGCAACTGCAACTAGAATTAATGATTGCCTACCTCGACCCCAGCTATCGATCGACAGTAGGCCAGAATCTCCAATTATCACCCGATAGTATTAATAGATTAGAAGATTTAGATCGGGTACAGATCGATATTACTTCATCATTATCAAATTTTCAGTCTATTAGTCAAGTAGTCAAATTGCTTCGACAGTATGACTTAGAGACATTAATTCTAAGTGCAGTGCGATGTCGTAAAATCTTACCAATTCGTCGTCAGATTTGGCAATACCTGACAGTGTGGTCGAGCATTCAACCAATATTAAATGGTAAGGATCTCCAAAAATTGGGATACAAACCAGGGCCACAATATCGACAGATGTTGGACGATTTATTAATAGCAACTCTGGATCGGTTAGTAATCGATCGATCCACCGCCGAAGAATTTATTCGCCGCAAATTTCCTTAGTATTAGTCCATTTCTCCAAGTCTCCAAGTCTCTCCTAAAAGTCTAGCTATAAGCCATTTCCCATTCATCAGTGCGAGTCAACCTAATTTGAGCTAACGCCACAATCGTGGGAATAATTCGCCCATAGTTAGTTGAAATCGATCGCCAGCCCAGATCTGCAAAAAACCAGCCCCACATCGCTGGCCCCAAAACCGCAAAAACGCCACGTACAGCCACCTGCTGAGTCGTAGACATCATCATTCCTCGTTTTGCCATGTACAGTGCGATATAACTCTGAAGCTGGCTACTAGCAGCAATTCCGCCTCTGATTAGAGTTTGCTTGGTGATTTCATAGCTAGCAAAGTGGAAAGCAAATTGACGGGCGATTTGATGCAGAACTAATGGTTTGAGGACGGCATTAATCGCGATTGCGCCGCTACCTTTTAAAATTAGTTTGATCGGATCGTGCTGAATGTGTGCGGGTAAAGGCTGGTCAAACTTAGTCTTCGCCAGCGATTTCTGGACTCTGACAGTCAGTGCATTGCGATCGCCAGCAGGCAATTTGTGCCAACTTTTACCCATTAAATGCAAGAAGACTTCGGATTCTAAGTCGGTAGTACTGAGTTGACTGGAATAAGCAATTTTGAGGTAGCGACAGACCTGAATCAATGTTTGACGATAGCTCACTCCCTGAGTCCGACCTTGTAATACCGTGATCCCATCTGCGGCTAAAAATCGAAACCGATCCTCGATCGAATCCAGCCAATCAGCCCGATCCTGACTTTGAATCTCGACCAAATCTGGAGTTCGCACATAGTCTATGGGGTTGAACTTGCGGCTAAAGAGAATGCCTGTCAATTGCTGCAATTCATCTTCCGTAGCCAATTCTAACGCCGTCCTCAACTCATCCAAAGTAACTTCCTCCCACGATTTCGCGGCCGATCTTGTCACTGTCTAGTGTAGCTTAGGAAGAGGCTTTAGGGATTAGGCTTTAGGCTTTAGGTTTTAGAGATCGGCAGATGGTGAATTCAGTCCCCCAGTCTCCCGCGCTCCCACGCCCCCAGTTCCCCACGCCCCCAGTCCCCCAGTCTCCCGTGCCCCTACCCTCCCATCGCCAATCCCGCCAGATACCCCGTCGTCCAGGCACTCTGAAAATTAAATCCTCCCGTCACTCCGTCGATGTCGAGAATTTCTCCGGCAAAATACAAGCCTGGGCAAACTTTGCTTTCCATCGTTTTGAAATCCACTGATTTGAGATCGACACCGCCACAGGTGACGAATTCTTCCTTGAATGCACCTTTGCCTGTAATTTGATATTCACCCCGATTTAATTCCTGGATCAACTTGTCGAGTGTTTTATTGGCTAGTCCTGCCCATCTGTCAGTTGATTGGATGCCAATATAGCTAGTTAAAGATTCCCACAGGCGATGGGGAATTGGCACAGGGCAACTATTCTGAATAGTTTTCTGGGGAAGTTGTGATTTGACTGCTAGAATCAGTTCTCGCAATTTGTCAGCGCGATAATCTGGTAGCCAGTCAATAATTAGGGTAGTATTGTATCGAGATTCAGCAATAAATCTCGCGCCCCAAGCAGACAATTTCAGCACCGCAGGGCCACTTACACCCCAATGGGTGATTAATAATGGCCCCGATTGAGTTAAGGCATTTTTACCTGTAGCGGCTAGTTTGACGGTGGCGGATTTGACGCTGACTCCAGCTAGATTTGCCAGCCGCGCATCGGGAATATTGAAGGTAAATAGGGATGGTACAGGCGTTAAAATCGGATGCCCTAGTTTTTGCGCCCATTTATGAGCACTAGGATTACTACCTGTCGCGAGCAATACTCGATCGGCTGTCAGAACTTGCCCCGATTTAAGTTGTACAGTCCATCCACTCGGCTCTTGAGGCGTAATATCTACCACAGCCTCCCCAGTCCAGATTTTGACTCCAGCGGCTGCCGCAGCGTCCATCAGGCATCGCACGATCGTCTCTGAATCGTCGGTAGTTGGAAACATCCGCCCATCAGCTTCAGTTTTGAGCTGGACTCCTCGATCGGCATACCAATCGACGGTATCCTTGGGCTGGAAGCGGCTAAAAGCACCCCGCAGAGCCTTGTTTCCACGCGGATAGTACTGAATCAACTGAATCGGATCGAAGCAGGCATGAGTGACGTTACAGCGACCACCACCGGAGATTTTGACTTTGCCGAGCGGATATTTGCCAGCCTCGATCAGGGTGACTTGAGTATGAGGATAAGTCTGGGCGCAAGTAATCGCTGCGAAAAACCCCGCCGCGCCACCGCCGATGATGATTTTTGTCACAGTTGGGAGTTGGGAGTACGGGAGCACGGGAGCACAGGAGCATGGGAGCATGGGAGCATGGGAGAAATCCCCTCCTCGGAGGGGTGCCCGTAGGGCGGGGTGGGTAGATCTACGCCACTAATCTACTCCAATTCACTAAACCACTAAACCACTAAACCACTAAACCACCAAATCCCTACCCATGAGCACGAGGATCGTCGTTATTCTTCACAACTACTTTGGGTGTAAATTTGGAGACTTCGCCTGTGGCGGAGGTATCTAAGACGTTTACTCCGGCGATGAGATCGATGAGCTTTGATTCGAGGATCTGGCGGGGCTGTTCGCCGATCGCTTGGGCTAACACCTTGCCCTGGCTGTCAAAGAAGACAAAATGCGGAATTCCATCAACGCGGTATTTTGTGACCTCTGGGAGCCATTTGGTGTTGTCTACGTTGAGCATGGAGAAGTTGACTCGATCGCCAAATTGGGCTTTGACTGCGGCGAGATCGGGTGCCATTGCCTGACAGCTAGTACACCAATTGGCATAAAATTCCATCAGGGTGGGCTTGTTATTGGTGAGAGCCAGATCGATCGGGGTGGCTTGACTAGCTTGAGTTTCGAGGCTATCGGTAAAGTTTTGAGCGCGGATACCGAGGACGAGGGCGATAACCAGGGCGATGGCAATGATGACGATCGTAAAATTACGCATCCGTTGCGGAGCAGGACTAGATTGCATATCAGTTGGGAGCTGGGAGTTGGCAGTTGGGAGTTCAGTAAGCGCGAAAATCAGGCTGTGCCAACGAATACGTTCACTGTTAGCGGAGGTTGGAAGTTAGAACTAGCTTGTAATTGTGCTTTTAAAATATTTTTGAATAGTCTTCAACCTTAATATTATCGTGTGGCTTGCAAGTAAGGTAAAACTCCCCGACATTATTTCGATATTACAGATTGAATAGTTTCTCAAATCGGATGCTAAACTATCAACTGTCAACTTTTAACTTTACAGATGTTGTCAATCCCGACTTTCCCCGAATCCCGTCACGAAATCTTGCAATCGCTTGCCGATTATAGCGATCGAGAGCTAGTTCGTCTACATCAGCTACATCCCGAACAGGGCAAATTTTTCGCTACTTTATTCTATCGCTACAGTGAGATCGTCCATAGTGTCGTTCAACATGCGGTAGAGTTTCAGGCTCAGGCTGATTATCTGTTTGCACTCTCCTGGCGACAGATTTTCACCGAGCTTCAGCAAGTTCAATTGTCTTCAGATCCAGATCCTACTAATTGGCAAAACTGGCTGATTGATATTACGGGTAGTAAGATCGCTCACACCGATGTGCCGCCACCAGCTCAAATTCGGTACGCGCTACATGCCGCGCCACCGCCACTGTGGTGCTATCTCGATCGAGGACTCGATCGATTGTCCCCGCGATCGCGTCTAATAGTGGTAATGACTCAAAATTTTAAGTGGGATGAGCAAAGAATTTCGGCTTATCTCCAAGGTGAAGGGGAACGAGTTCCAGCCGCTGAAGTCTCCACTTATCTAGCAGAAGGCTATCAACAGCTAGAGGCTGAGTTGCCACAAGATATTCGTGCTATTTATCAGGTGACGCAGAACGAAAATTCTTTGGTATCTGGCTAAATGTTGATTCTCCAGGGCAGACGCTATGGGAACGATACTTGAGGTAAGATATCCGTCATTCTTTCACTCAGCCATCGCTCAAACTGCTCCGTCAAAATCTGGTAGTGGAGTCGCTCGTCTAGTTTAGGTTCGATGATTTCGGCTACCAAAATTAGATGAACTCCCACCGCCGTAATGATTGGCTTGATCAGTTGCGGTGGTTTTGCGGCAAATATTGCGGCGGAAATCTCTGGACGTAGTTGTCTGCGCCCGACTCTGCCAACATAGCCCCCACGCCGACTAAATTCGGGATCGGAAATGTATTGCTGGGCGACATCTGCGAAACTGAGATCGCCTTCTTGGAGTGAATAAAAAAGCTCCATCGCCAAATCTCGATCTTCGAGAATTACTTCGTAGAATGTTGCTGCACTATAGTCGAGCAGATTTTGGTGAAAGAGCTGTTCGACTCGATTGGCAAATAAGTGGTGAGCGAGTTTAGTTGCTAATAAGTCTTGGGTTACAATCTCTTCAAAATCATCGACAGAGAGATGATGCTCTTGCAACCATCTGTTGGTGGCTTCGGCACTTTCGAGTTGATTGACTAGCCGAAATCTGTCTGCAGCTTGCTGCAACTCTACCAGACTTGGCTCGATCCCAGCTTGGGCGACTTGTGCCCGAATAATTTTACGGCGCACGATCCCTCTAGTTAGTTCGGGAATTTTGCCAGCAATTCTAGCTTCATAGATCAAGTCTCGATCGCTAATTTTGATATTAGTATTTGTTGATATCACTTAATCTATTAATTTGCTATTTCACTAGTTTCTTAACTTTCTAAATGGATCGAGGATAAAATCGATAATTCTGCGATTCCGAATTACGACTTCCGCAGTTGCGGGCTGCCCAGATCTAAATGGAACGCAAGCACCCTCATGCTTGACACAAGTCTGCGCTAGCTGCACCTCGATATCATAGCTAGCCACATTCACTCCTGGCGCAACTTGTGTGAGCTTGGAGTTTGGGGCGATCCAGGTTAGTTTTCCTTTCACGATATCATAACTTTCAAAGGGAAATTCATCGAATTTGAGTTTAACGTCCTTGTGGATATTGCTCTTAGTCTGTCCGCTACCTGATGAAGACCGCAGCGATTCACTCTGATTGGCAGGAATTTCGCCCTTGAATACTAGTCCATTGATGTTCGAGGCAATTTCGGCGATTAGTTGCTTGGGCTGGACTACCGCGCCTTCTCGATCGATCGGCAATTCAAAGATTGTACCGTCAGTATTAGCCTTGATTGTATATTTTTCTAGCTGTCTGGTCAGGAAATTATTCTGTGCTCGATCGCGATCGATTTCGGACTTCAACGTAACAATCTGACTCTCGATTTCTTTAAGTTGTTGGTCTGTTTTGATGATTGCAATGTTCCCACCTTTTGCCAAACTTGTAGAGCCACGTTGTTGCTCGGTGAGTCGCAATTTTGCTTGAGAGAGATCGGATTGAGATCGGGCAATTGTACCTTGATAAGCTTCCTGTTGTTCTTTGAGTCTGAGCTTTGCTTGGCCAATATCAGATCGGGTTTGTTGGATCAGTTTTCGATAATTTTCTTGCTGCTCTGTGACTTGCAATTTTGACTGTTGGAGACTGGCAATTGACTGAGTAAAGATTTGATTTTTTTCTTGGAACAAGCTGGCAACCTCCTTGGCTTTGACTTCGGCAATCGCACCCGTCTGATAAAGTCGAGCATAGCGGCGCATCTCGCTCTGAGCATCCTTGAGTCGATTTTGAGCGAGAGTATAATTGGTTTGAGCGGCTATGGTTCCTTGTTCGGCTTGTCGGACTTGGGTGAGCTTTTCCGCTTTCTGAAGATCGTAGCTAGATTGCCTGTCGGCGAGAGCCTGTTCGGCTTGATGTAGTTGGGCTAACTTTTCGGCAATTTGACTGCGGGAATTTGTATCGAGATTACGAATACTCTGCTGCGCTTGAGCGATTTGAGATTGCTTTTCGAGCAGTTGTGCTTGATTTTGTTGCTGTTGAGCATTCGTGCCCAATCCCATCTGGTTTTTCATCAGTAGCAACTGATTGAGCCGTTGCTGTCCGCCATCAATTTTAAGTTGACTCTGCGCGATTTGCTCGCGGACATTTTTGGAATCAAGTTCCATGATTGTCTGTCCGGCTTTAACTACTTCACCTTTTTTGACATAGACTTTGACCACAGCCACACTATTTTCGAGATCGGATTCGCGTTTGATTGTATTGCCTTTAGCTTCCAATCTACCTCTGGCGGTACCAATTTCATCCATCCGATATAGACACGCCCACGGAATCGCAACACCAAGACAAATCACTAATGAATACAACAAACCTCTCGTCCAAGGTAACGGCATCATGTCGAGCAGTTCCTTGGCTGAGTCCGACCAATCATTCAGCCTGGTGAGCGTGGTGTGCGCGATCGAGGTAAACTGAGCAGATCGATTAGTGCCAAAGTCAGTGGCAAGATCGGCATTAAATTTACTAGTTTTTGAACTATCTCCCTGAGTAAAGCGACTAAAATCAACCACGTTATCAGGTGGATCGATCGTTGCTGTATTTGGTTCAAAGGCTAACCGATCTAATGCTGTTGTATGATAAATAGATCTAATTTTCTCAACTATTGTGACCACAATTCGGTCTTTGATAATATATTCTTTGATGCAAGTGGGCTGTAAACTACTTAGCTCTTTTGCATCATCATAACTACTCAGCACAATCACATCGATCTGCGGATATCTAGTTTCAATAATTTGAGCAGTCTCAATCCCATTGAGTCGTGGCATATCTAGATCGAGCAGTACGATATGTGGCTGCAAATGTGCTAGTTGCTCGATCGCATTATACCCATCGATCGCCATCCCAATTACTTCAATATCTTGATGCGATTGCAGCACGGATTTGAGCTTCTCTCTGACAACTCGCAAATCATCGACTACGAATACTTTGATAATTGGTTGTTGGTGACGATTGGCGACCATCGGGAGGGGAGAGGGGGTGTGGGGAGTGTGGGGGACGGGGAGTGTGGGGGACAGTGTAGCTAAAATTTAAGTAATTTCTATCCAACAAATATTTGTGCTTACTCACATCTTGCACCAGTTTAAACATACTATTGCTTAGTGTAGATCCAGGGTACCCATTAAGGGCACCCCTACACAATTAACCTGTAGGGGTGCCCTTAATGGGTACCCTAAGATCTCTGCTTTTACTAGCTTTTCTGTACTGGTGCAAGATGTGAGCTTACCTACTTATTGGTGACTACTTTTTGGTCAAATAGATTGAGTCTTTACTAATTTCAGTCGATCGAGGACATCATCAGCATCGGTAATAGTGCTGATTTTTTTTAGATAAAGCGATCTCGATCGCACACGTTGTACACCGTAACATGCTATGTATGATAGCCTATTTGTTTCGCACTGAAAACAAAAATAGCCAATCTAGATCCAAAATGCACAAAAAAGATGTATCAGCTATTAAAACTAATACATCTTTAATTAACTTATTCTAGCAATTGACGATCGATCTAGAATTCCATTTCAGCAGCTTGAACTTTCTCGACTTGCTTTTTCTTGAGTACCAACAAGATTTGGGATAGCATAATCATAAAGACAAATGCGACCAAGCCCAAGATCCGATCGGGGTTTTGCAGTACGATTTCGATGTCTTTTTGACCGAAACCACCAACGTTAGGATTGTTGGTAATTGCTTGTCCAGCAGTCACTGCGGTACCTTCAGCGATCAGAAATTCAGGCCCAGCAGGGACTTTATCAATTACTGCTTCGCCAGTTGCGGGTTGGATGGTGACTAAGCTGCTACCGTCTTCTTGCTTGGCGATCGTGGTAACGTTACCAGCAACAGAAGCATTGTAGACAGTGTTATTGCTCTTTTCACCAGTTGGGTAAACCTGTCCACGTCCGCGATTTGCGCCGAGGTGAATTTGGTATTTACCAAAGTAGATGCCTTTATCAGTTTTAGGGTTTGGAGAAAGTACTGGGAAGATGATTTCTTGGTACTTATCGCCAGGTAAGGGGCCGATAATAACGATATTATCTTTGCCTTCGCCATAAGGTTGGAAATATAACCCTTCGGTTTTTTCCTTCATCTCTGGGGTCAGACGGTCTTCAGGCGCGATTTTGAATCCAGGAGGTAGCATCAAGACTGCACCGACGTTTAGAGGGCCTTTAACGCCATTTGCAGTGACTTGCTGAATGCTGCGATCGTAAGGAATCTTGACGACTGCTTCAAATACCGTATCGGGTGCGATCGACTGAGGTACTTCGATTTCGCTCGGTTTGGCGGCAAGGTGACAGTTGGCGCAGACGATTCTGCCTGTAGGTTCGCGGGGAGTAATTGGGTATGTTTGCTGCGCCCAGAAGGGATATGCTGCGGCAGATTGGGGCACAGCAAGATCGTTGGCGAGGAAGATCCCTACGCTAGCGAGGAGGACGACGAGGGCTTTGCCCAACAACCGCTGGCTACGTTGCCAGTTTGGAAATAAAGTTAATTTCATTGGTTAAGGATGACAGACGAAGAAAATTAATAATATACAGATTTTGTCTAGGCTTTAGGCTTTAGGCTTTGGCTTTAGATTTTTTAGCTAACATCTAATACCCAATCTCTCGCCTAACGTCTAATACCTAATTTACGCCCACCAAGCTGGTTCGTTGGTACGGAAGTCGGTTTCAGTCCAAGGAGTGAGTGATACGGTGTCATTAGCTGTGACAGCCGCGTGAGCGAGGGGTAGGGATTTGGGTGCAGGACCACGAACCATCTTACCTGCCTCATCGTATTGAGAACCGTGGCAAGGACACATGAATTTGTTTTCAGCTTTGTTCCAAGGCACGACACAGCCTAAGTGGGTACAGATTGCATTGATACCGTAATCAACAATCGTGCCATCAGCGACAACAAGGTAAGTGGGATCGCCCTTCAAGCCTTGAGTTAACTCGCGATCTCCTTTGGTTTTACCTGTGAGGAACGTAGCGACTTTGATTTCATTACCTTGAGCATCTTTAGCTGTTGCGCCGCCGCCAGCATCACCGCTAGAAGGTGGAACGAAATATGCTACAAACGGATAGGCAGCACCCAACACCATTCCGGTAATCGTACCGAATGTGAGTAGGTTCATAAACTGGCGACGACCAAGATCTGGCACGTCAGCGGAATTAGCGATCTGAGTCATAAACTAAATGGCGGAGACTAACTTTATTTATTTTAATATCTTTGCACAACAATTAGTTGTCACACAGGGGGGAAGCTATAGAGTTATGTAAAAGCTTAAATCAGTAGCCATTATTACATTTTTCTCGCTCGATCGGTACCGATATTCCGCTATTTGAGTAGATCTATCGACTGGCGATCCCCATTAATTTCCGCCAAATCCAGCGCAGTTAAGCCACCTTTGTTTTTTGCAGATCGATCGATTCCAGCCGCAAGTAACAATTTGACGATCTCGTGATGTCGGCGATGGGTTGCCCACATCAGGGCGGTTGCTCCGGTATCATCCCTGGGATCGAGCAGGACTTCAGCCGCAATTAGCGATCGAACTAATTCCAGATTACCCTCGATCGCGGAAATAATTAAGGGGGTTTGTCCCTCCTTGAATGTTTGAACTGGGGAAACACCCGCAGCTATCAATAGTTGGGCAATTTCGGTAGACTGATTGACGATCGCCAGCCCGAATGCTGTTGCACCCTGCTGATGAGCGTCAAGATCTGGATGGAGTTCTAAAATCGCTGCTACGGCGGCTGTATGGCCCTGGAGAGTTGCTAAAACTAGTGGTGTATCTTCCAGACTGGTAATAATATCTGTCTTCGCTCCAGCCCCAATTAGCAACCGGATAATGTCGGCATCACCTTCAATTGCCGCCAGATGTAGGGCGGTTTCGCCATCGTGAGATGATAAGTTGGGATCGGCTCCAGCCGTCAACAACATTTTGACAATTTCTGTCTGTCTGGCAGAGGTAGCCGCAATTAGTGCTGTCCAGCCATCGTGATTCTGCAGATCGATCGCCGATCCTGCTTGAATCAATGGTTGAATTAAATTGGTGTATCCTCGCTCGGCAGCTACTATTAATAAGCTATCCCCCTCCTCACTTACCAGATGGGGATCTGCACCAGCGTTGAGGAGCTGTTTGACAATTTCAGGGTGATTACGATCGATCGCAATACTCAAAGCATTATCGCCATCATTATCGATTTTCAATACATCCGCGCCAGCAATCAGCAGCAACGCCACAATCTCCTTTGCCCCCGCCAATGTCGCCCCCATCAGTGCGGTGCTGCCATCTTCATTCACCGCATTGACATTTACGCCCTTCGCTAGAAGCTGACTGACAACTGTCACCCGATTGGCTGCGGCGGCAAACATTAGCGCGGTAGTGCCAAATTGACGGCGATGAAGATTCACATTTGCACCAGCCGCAATCAGCAGATCGACAATCCCCGCCAAACCCTTTTGAGCCGCAAACATCAGTGCCGTGGTGCCTTGAGCATCAGTTGTATTTACGTCAGCACTACGTTCCAACGCCGCAATAATTTGACGATGATTGCCTTGTCTGGCAGACTGAATCAGCAAGAGATTGGATTGAGGAGAAATCATGATAAATTTTAGCGATCGAACAGGCAGTGGATTCAGGTGACTCAGCGGTTAATTTCCTACCAACGCTAACTAATTTTATGCTAACTTCTAGAAATATCCTTAGTTTTTTATAGTATTTCCGCCAATCCTATGGACTTTATCCCAGCTACGATCAAACCTTATCTAAATTTTATCCATCCACCATTAATGTGGATTTTGTTCGCAGCTTGTCTGTATGCATTTTATCTCGGCTGGCAGGTTCGCCAAACCCGTTCGGCAACTGGTGACGCAAAGAAAGCACTGATCAAAGGCAAGTTTATCGATCGGCATTACCAAATTGGCTCTATTATCCTAGCTGCAATGGTGATGGGATCGATCGGCGGATTGACGGTGACTTATATCAATAACGGTAAGTTATTTGTCGGCCCTCACCTAATTGCTGGACTGAGCATGACTGGACTGATTGCGGTATCAGCGTCTCTATCTCCTTACATGCAAAAAGGCAAAGATTGGGCCAGATACGGGCACATCGGCATCAACACCGTAATTGTTGGTCTGTTCGGCTGGCAAGCATTCTCTGGAGTAGAAATCCTGTTGCGAATCGTTAGTAAAATGTAGTGAGTTTCGATTGTTAGAAGTAGGGGCAATTTATGAAGCGGCGGTTTTATTCGGGGGTTCCCCCCGAATAAAAAACCGACAAGACATTGCCCCTACTTCTAACAATTGAATAAAAGATTTGATTTGAGGTCGTAAAAATGATTGCAGCTAAAGAGAATTTCTCCAGATTTACACCTGACGAATATTTTGAGTGGGAAGAACACCAAGAAATTCGCCACGAATATTTTGATGGTGAAGTTTATGCCATGACTGGTGGCACACTCAATCACAGTGAGATTGCGATCAATTTTGGAGCTTTATTAAAAGCACATTTACGTGGGGGCAAATGTCGGCTGCTCAATGGTGATGCCAGAGTAAATATTTACAATTCCAACAAGTATGTTTATCCAGATCTCAGTGTTACTTGCAACGAGAGAGATCGAACTAACACTAAATTTGTTAGTCATCCTTGCTTAATTGGAGAAGTTTTATCTCCGAGTACCGAGGCTTACGATCGGGGTGATAAGTTTGCTATGTATCGGCTTTCGCCAAGCTTGCAAGATTATGTATTAATTAGTGCAGACAAAGTGGCGATCGATATTTACCACAAAGACGATCGAGGTAAATGGGATATTCTGAACTATCGATCGAGTGATCTAGTCGAGTTAGCATCAGTCGATCTAACGTTCTCGATCGAGCAGATTTATGAAGATATTATCTTTGATATTGAAGCATAAAACCTAGCTGGTGCATCCTGCTGTTGCAGGAACACACCCTCTATAAGTTAAAATTCGACAGTTAACGGAGCGCGGGGAAAGGGGATAACATCGCGGATGTTGGTCATACCAGTCATGAATTGAACTAGTCGCTCAAATCCTAAGCCGAAGCCTGCATGAGGGACTGTTCCATAACGGCGCAAGTCCAAATACCACCAGTAATCAGCAGGGTTTAAGCCTTGAGCTGTCAACCTTTGTTCGAGTAGATCGAGTCGCTCTTCCCGTTGGGAACCACCGATGATTTCGCCAATTTTGGGAGCGAGAATATCCATTGCTGCGACGGTTTTACCATCGTCATTTAGGCGCATATAGAAAGACTTGATATCTACAGGGTAATCGGTGAGAATTACTGGCTTTTTAAATACTTCTTCGGCTAAATAACGTTCGTGTTCGGACTGAAGATCTAGTCCCCAACTGACGGGATACTCAAATTTTTGACCTGACTTTTCAAGTAAAGTAATTGCGTTAGTATAAGTCAGTCGTTCAAACTGATTATTAATAATATTCTCAGCGGTGGCTAAGACCGTTTTATCGATCCGTTCGTTGAAAAACTCCATGTCTGCTTGGCAATGCTCCATTACATATTTAAAGATATAGCGGAGGAATGTTTCAGCCAGATCCATATCTTCTAACAGATCGCAAAAAGCCATCTCTGGTTCGATCATCCAAAACTCAGCCAGGTGCCGCGAAGTATTAGAGTTTTCCGCCCGAAAAGTAGGCCCAAAGGTGTAGACATTGCCAAATGCCATCGCCATCACTTCAGCTTCCAATTGACCACTGACGGTCAAATATGCTGCCTTACCGAAGAAATCTTTGCTGTAGTCAATCTCTTTCTCAGGCGTTAAGGGCACGTTTTTGAGATTGAGGGTGGTGACATTGAACATTTCCCCCGCACCCTCGCAGTCACTCGCGCTGATAATTGGCGTGTGTACCCACAAAAAGCCCCGCTCCTGAAAAAACTGGTGAACTGCTGCCGAGCAAGCGTTGCGGACTCTAAATACCGCGCTGAGGGTATTGGTGCGCGATCGCAAGTGACCGATATCGCGCAAGAATTCAAAGGAGTGGCGTTTCTTCTGGAGCGGATAGGTTTCGGGATCTGCCTCGCCGTGGATTTTGACTTGGCTGGCTTTGACTTCGACTCGCTGCCCTTTAGCGGGTGATTCGACCAGTTCGCCAGTTAGCTCGATCGAGGCACCCGTGTTAATCTGCTTGAGGATGGTGGCATAATCGGGGACATCCTTATCGATTACGACCTGAATATTTGCCATGCAGGAGCCATCATTGATATCCACAAAGGCAAATTCCTTGGCTTCGCGTTTACTCCGAATCCAACCCTTGACGGTAACAGTGTCTCCAGGATTACCCCCACGGAGAATTGCAGCAATATAGTTCGTAATCATCTTGTATTCAAGCTAGTAAATGAATCCCACTCTATTTAGTCTGACATATTTGATTCCGCCGAGCGGACACTTCGACCAGCTCAGTGCATCGCACTCGGCGAACGAGCTAACGCCCAAAGCCCAAAGTCTAAACCCTACCTACAGACGATCGTATCAGTTACCCCCGCTCGATCGGTCTTTTCGGAATTGCTACACTCAGATCCATGTTTATAGATCTTGATTGTCACTGGCTCCTGAGTATTTGTAGAACCATTTGCCGAAATGGTCATATCTTTGACACTGGTAAAATTAATCGTGACTGGTAGCTTGCCGATCGCTTGTTCGGTTACGCTACTTTTAGAGCGATTGTGAGCAGTCTGTGTATAACTGCCCCACAAAGTAGTCCCTGCCTTGCCACTATATTCAACCCGATATTGCACCTCGTTACTAAAAGGATTCCCAAACGTCCGCACACCAACCAAACTCAAACCAGTTACCACCGACCAAACCACATATACGCTCTTCACAGCTTTGCCAACCCAATATCCACAGCCTTAATGTACCCAGTCAGTCGGCGTAAAGTATGTTCAGAATTATTAAAAAATTCTGTGCCTTATTTTTAACCACGACCATACTTAGATGACGGAAATAGCCAGCTTGTAGTTCCGTAATCCGAAGCAGAAATACGGAGAAAAAGTGACGTTTTGTCCTTTGCTGAAGAATTGAATCGATCGATGAACTTTTTAGAGCGATCGCTGGTCTAAAATTGGGAGATCGTAGGATTGGATAATTGCCGATCGTCTTGACCCTGACTGCCGCTTATTATAGGTTTATCGATCGTGAATACTCGTAAATATCTAGTTGTCCTGACCAGTGCAATCTGGCTATTGCTGGCAAATATCGCCCAGGCAGCACCAGCAAATCCGAAAGTGATTCATCTACTCAATCGGCTCAGTCTGGGTATTCGTCCTGGTGAAATCGATCGAGTGCAGCAGCTTGGAGTGGATAAATATATCCAGCAGCAACTAGCTCCAGATTCGATCGCCGAGCCAGCAATTTTAACCGATCGATTGAGTAAATTAGATACGATCGATCTCTCACCTACTGAATTATTTCAGCGATACAATCCCAACCGTCAAGCAGACATTGAAAGCCCCCTGCCGATCGACAAGAAAATTCAGCAGCAACAAGTCAGGCGAGTGACCAATCAAGCGATCGAAGCGAGATTATGGCGATCGATTTATAGTCAACGACAGCTCAATGAAGTGATGGTGGACTTTTGGTACAATCACTTTAATGTTCATGCTAACAAAGGGATCGATAAGCTCTGGATAGGAGCTTATGAACAGCAGGCAATTCGTCCCTATGCAATGGGTAAATTTAGAGATCTATTAGGTGCCACTGCTCGACATCCGGCAATGTTGTTTTATTTAGATAATTGGCGAAATAGTGTGCCAAATTCTAGTCGAAAGGCTAAGAATGAGGGGATAAATGAAAACTATGCCCGCGAACTAATGGAGCTACACACATTAGGCGTGGATGGCGGCTATAAGCAAAGTGATGTACTTGCTTTAGCGAAGATTTTTACAGGTTGGGGTTTCAAACAACCAGGGCAAAAAGTACCGGATGGTTATAGCTTTTACTTTAATCCTAATCGTCACGAATCTAGCGATAAAGTATTTCTAAAGCAAGCTATTGCGGGTGGAGGAATTGAAGAAGGAGAAAAAGCATTAGACCTGCTAGCCAAACACCCTAGCACAGCCCGTCAAATTAGCTTCAAACTGGCACAATACTTTGTTGCTGATAATCCACCAAGAAGCTTGGTAGATAGTCTTTCTAAACGTTTTACAACGACAAATGGAGATATCAAATTAGTCTTGGGCACTCTTTTCAGCAGTCCTGAATTTTGGGATGCTAAATATTATGGAGTAAAGTTTAAAACACCCTATCAATATGCGGTTTCTTCGATTCGATCGACAGGTACAGAACTAGCTAATCCTAAGATACTAAATGATTTCTTAAAGCAGCAGGGAATGCCGCTGTATGGTTGTCCGACTCCCAATGGTTACAAAAATACTCAAGATGCTTGGCTCAATCCTGATAGTTTGACGCGAAGAATTAATTATGCAACCAATTTAGCCAAGGGTAAATTACCGATTTCGGCATCAGCAACCACGGTGCCAAATTCACCACTGCCAATTCAAGCCGATCTATCAATACTTGTACCAATTCCTGTAGTCGATCCAGCTAAACTAGCAGCTACTTTAGGTAATAATTTCTCGGTTCAAACTCAGCAATCGATCGCTGCTAGTAACTTAGATATTCGGGCTGCATTGATTCTCGGTAGCCCTGAATTTATGAGAAGGTAATCTTTATCAGGATTTGGAGGATTTTAGGATTTTCAGGATTGGGTTGCTTGTGCTGCATCAATCCCAAGCTCTGAACTTCCAACTCCTAACTCTGAACTTCCAACTCCGAACTCCGAACTTCCAACTCCGAACTCCGAACTCATGAATCGTCGTCAATTCCTTATTCAATCTAGTCTGTTTTCTATGTCATCTTTAATCGGTATTGGCACGCATGGTTGGGCGGCTCCGAGTATTGCCGCAGTAGATCCCAATCCTCAGCGATTAATTGTGGTGTTTTTGCGTGGTGCGATCGATGGACTCAGTGTAGTCGTTCCTTATCGGGAGCCTTCATATTACACCGATCGACCGACGATCGCGATTCCTCAGCCAGGGCAACCTAATGGCGCGCTGGATCTCGATGGAAAGTTTGGGCTGCATCCCGCCTTGGCTCCTCTCCTGCCACTGTGGCAACAGAAAAGCCTCGCCTTTGTTCATGCTTGCGGTTCTAAGGATGAGACTCGATCGCATTTTGATGCTCAAGACTACCTGGAAAGTGGCACTCCAGGCGTAAAAAGCACCAAGGATGGTTGGATGAATCGACTTTTGGGCGTGATGTCTGACAAAAACCCGATTCAAGCTGTGAGTGTTGGCGCGACTACGCCACGTATTTTACTGGGCAAAAGAGCCGTTGCTAATCTTGCCTCAGGGCGTAATGCGGGCAGTCGGCAACAGATTGACAAACCCCAAGTCGCTAGTGCGTTCGATCGAATGTATGGTGGTAACGATGCTTTGAGCAAAACTTATCGTGAGGCTAGACTCGCCCGCACCGAACTGCTCAAGGATCTTGAAGCTGAGATGAAAATGGCTAATAATGGAGCAGCTCTACCAAATGGTTTCCCCGATGATGCCCAAAGATTAGCACGGCTGATGGCACGAGATCCGCGTATTCAGGTATCTTTTCTCGCTGTAGGTGGTTGGGATACTCACATCAATCAAGGTGCGGCGCAGGGGCAATTAGCCCGCAATCTGGAGCAATTGGGCAAAGGTTTAGTCGCGCTTCAAAGTGGACTGGGAGCAGCATATCAGAATACCTCGATCGTGGTGATGTCTGAATTTGGGCGGACAGTGAAGGAGAATGGCAATGGGGGCACGGATCACGGACATGGGAATGTCATGTGGCTGCTCGGTGGTGGTATTCGTGGCGGCACTGTCTATGGCGAGTGGACTGGATTGGAGCCAGCCCAACGATATCAAGGTAGAGATCTAGCCGTAACTACGGATTTTCGCGATGTGTTGGGAACGGTGCTAACTCGGAAATTATCCGTGGATGGGAGTAATTTGCAGCAGATATTCCCCAAATATACAGGGCAACTGCTAAATTTCGCCTAGTGCAACTTTCTATGCTTCATAGTATTTGGAATTGCTGGCGGTTTTAACCGTTGGAACTATCTCAAAGCTCCATCTCCCAGGATCGATTTAATTCCTTCCATCGTCGCTGGAACATTGCTGGGATCCATGAACAACACCTTACTACTGCCGCTCTTGCCGATACTAGATCCCATTTCCAGATAGCCCAGTGCCAGTAGAATCTCGATCGATCTCTTAGATTCAGGATTCTCTTCAAGTTGCTTACCAATAATCCCCGCCGAAGCTGCAATTCCCTGCGCTTTGAGGATCTGCTGTTGGCGTTCTGCTTCCGCGCCTAATAAGACTGACTTTTGCTGCGCCTCAGCATCCAGCAACAGCGCATCTGCCCTTCCTTTTGCCGCATTTACTGCTGATTCTCGTTCCCCTTCGGAGTTCAAAATTGCCGCCCGTTTTTTCCGTTCGGCAGACATTTGCAGTTCCATCGCATCCATTACCGCCTTGGCTGGAATCAAATCTCGCAGCTCGACACGAGTAACTTTTACACCCCAAGGATCGGTAGATTTATCCAAATCTTGTAGTAGTAATTCATTGATTTGGTTACGCGCAGTAAAGGTCTCATCTAGTGATAGTTGCCCCATCTCCGCTCGAATTTGCGTCAGCACCAGATTGATCATCGCTGACTGAAGATTTTCAACCCGATAGTAGGCTTTTTCCATGTCCAAAATTCGCCAATACACCACAGCATCAACTGTCACTGAGACGTTATCGCGGGTGATACATTGCTGAGGTGGAATATCAATTACTCTTTCTCTAATGGTCTGTTGAAATGAAACTCTTTCGATCATTGGAATCAAATAATTTAAGCCAGGTTGGAGCTTTTTACCTGTATATTTTCCTAATCTTTCAACCAGAGCTTCATCGCCTTGATTGACAATTTTAATTCCAGACAAGCCACCAAAACCGAGGATAGCAGCCACAAATAAAGCAAATGGATCCATAGTCTAATTAACCCTAAATATTAATTTTTAAACACAATCTCAAGCTTAAACGCTTAAAGCCTAATCCTTCAGCCTCAATAATCGGATTGGCATCACAATTAGCGTAGTTCCCTCTCGACTAACGACATGTAATTGCTCATGGGCTGCGATCGATTCTACCCCATCAGCACATTTTGCGCGCCAAGAGGCTCCTTCATATAGTACCCGCCCAGGTTGAGTTGGCATCATCGCTGTCAATGCCTCTGCTTCTGTTGATTCTTGAATCTTGCGAGAGGTACGTTTTTTATTGATGTGATAACCTAAAACTATCAAGCCACAGGAGCATAACATCCAAATAGTAATTTGGATGCCAATCCATGATGGTATTGCTAATGCAACTAGGGATACAAGTAAGGCACTCACACCCATACACACCGCTGTAAATGCAGTAGGCACTACAAGCTCGATTAGGCATAGCGTGATGCCCACGATCGCCCACAATCCGCTGGGACTAATTTCTACGCCACCAATTGTTATTTGACCAAGCCACAGCATAATTTATGATTGGATTACTATTTGGATCGATCTCCTATCCCTACAATAACTAACAAAACCTAGAAGTGACCACAACTATTACTTTGTGGCAACAAATACAGTTTCAAACTTGCTCTAGATGCCTAAATCCTAATCTCTAAAGCCTAAAGCCTAAATAACTAATCGAGGTAATATCAATTGAAATACTGGTTGATGAAGTCCGAGCCGGATGTATATGGAATTGCCGATCTGGAGCGCGATCGAACTACAATTTGGGACGGAGTGAGAAACTATCAAGCTAGAAATTTTCTCAAGTCGATGGAAGTTGGCGATTTAGCTTTCTTTTATCACTCCAATACCAAGCCCCCAGGGATTGTGGGACTGATGAAAATAATTGAATCGCAAGTTGTCGATCCGAGTCAATTCGATCTCGATGGTGATTACTACGATCCAAAATCAACCCAAACAGCTCCCCGCTGGCATACTGTCAAATTAGAATTTGTGAGTAGATTCGATCGACAGATTGACCTGAATGAATTACGCGATCGATTTACACCAGAAGAATTGCTAGTCGTCAAGCAAGGTAATCGCCTATCGGTGATGCCCACGATCGAACATACTGCCGGAAAAATCTTACACCTAACCGAATCCCCAAAGCCTACAAATTAACTGGTAAATCTAAGCCCCAGCCTTTGTAATTGGCATAGTAACGCCCGCGACGAGGTGGACAATCGATCGAATTGCACAGTTGACGAGCAAACTTCTTCTCAATCGCCCAAGCTGACTTTTCTAAAGGATTGTTTTCATAAGTTTGCCCACCTTGAAAATAGCCTTGAAAATATCGTTTGCCAAACTTGCTAATCCCACCAGCCTGTTGACATTGCTGGCTGTGAGTCATTTCGTGAGCGAGTAAAATTAGTCCGGCAGTTTTGCGCTGCTTATATGCTGCCCGAATGTAGATCCGATCGCAATAAGTTTGGGCAGCCGAATTTACGCTACCAATGTGAGTTTCCTTGCCATCTTGCGACCAGCGATCGAGTAACTTAGCCTGATAAACTATGGTGACTCGATCGACCACATCGCCAAACAGCGGTCGCAAATAGCCCTTCTGAGTTGCATCCAATAGTATTCCCTCTGGATTTCGTAACATCATGATTTGGGCAGCAAATGGGAGCACTGTCGCCCCAGTTTCACCCCATGCCTGCGCGGAAGATGGCGGGGTCATCTTTGGTAGGTTTGGCAGTGGTAGGTTTGGCAGTGGTAAGTTGGCGGGAATTAAGTCTCCAGCAGACAGTCGATCTTGGAGTGAATGCGGAAACAACAGTGCCACTGTCGCAACTGCTGTAATCAAAGCTAGCAAGCAAAATTGATAGAACTTACTCATGTCCGAGATTGTAAATCGAAACAAGTCGATCTGACAGTTGGGGAGGATCTAAAATCCCTGGCACTATCATAACAATCTCACTGGTATTAACAGATTCGATTCCAGGCAAAAATTGGGGATCGTCATACTGAAGCAAATTTAGGCAAATACTTCTCAGTGTGCGGCTAATATAGATAGAATTGAACTAAAGAATCTTTATATTTAGATTACAGGACAAAATATTTTATGACACCCTCCCTCGCCAATTTCATGTATAGCATCCTTGCTGGTGGCTTAGTTGTCGTCGTTCCCGCCACCATCTTCCTAGTTTTCATTAGCCAAAAAGATCGGATCGAACGCTCTGAGTAGTCTTTAATCGATCTGATTCAGCCTCAGTTGGGTGTTATTACCGATCTGAGGTTTTGTAGTGGCAACACTTAGTCAATCTTACCGATGGACGATCGACAGTAATGGTGAATGCTAAGATGTATGAATAATCGAATAGTCTTTGGCTAGGTCGAGCATTTAATGTCCCTACGGTTTACACCGTTTCTGTTTTACACTTTGAGGAAATCACCGTGATTGGCATTTCTGCGGCTGCACTATTTGGTCTAGTTTTGATTATTGCGTCTGTGAGCCTGTTTCTGACCAGCAAGTTCAAGCCCGATCTGTATCAAGAGTCTGACAACATTTATGCTGTCATTGGCATTGTCTGCGGTATTTTACTGGTGGCTAGCTACGATTTAGGCGCAGCAATGGCCTTCCAGCAAATGCTGATGATTGGTTCCCTCATTACCATCATGTGGCAATTTATGCAGGTGCGGGCCGAAAACAAACAGCTCAAAGGCGGTGGGCGCAGTGCTGGTCGTGAAGCCTCCCAACGGAAGGGCTACACTGCTCAGATTGATGAGCCAGAATATGCGCCAGCAAAACGACGCAATCGTCGCAACGACGATCGATTCGATCGCAGTATTGATGACGGCGAAGACAGAGGTCAGCTCTCTAGCCGTAGATCTGCGACTAGAGAGCTGCCTGAAGACAGGTATGCTGAGACGGCCTCGCGCCCTCGCTTCACCGAGCCAGCTCGCACTGAATTAAGCTCCCCCGAACGTCGTCAAAATGACAGTTGGGATAGTAGCAATGACTGGAATGATGACGAACCCGTTCAAGTCCGTCGCGCTCTGCCAGAAGCCGATCTAGCCAGTCAGCAGACTGAACGCCGCCCCGCCAGAAGAAGACCACAACGCCCCGAACTAGAGGATCTCGATCGCAATCTAGATGACAATAACGATTACGGTTCGGCAACCCGCCGTCGTCGCCCTCGCCCCAATAGTCCAGACGATGATAGTCAACAAGTGGCATCAGCCGCATCAACTCGTCAACGCCCAGATCGCAGCTCCAAAGAAGGCACAACTGCTAACTATGTAGACTACGAGCCGATCGATCCACCTTCTGGTCTACCCTCATCTGGCTCAGAACCGATCGTTTTTCCCGATCGATACTAGAGAAGACACCATAGACAAGAGGTAGGGGCAATTCATGAAGCGGCGGTTTTATTCGGGGGTTCCCCCCGAATAAAAAACCGACAAGACATTGCCCCTACCTCTTATCTATGGTACTAAAGAGATATGATTATCTCAGTCCTAGCCATGTGAATAAATCTTGTCCTGTGACAAATTCTAATAGCAATAACAAGACGAATCCCATCATTGCAAAACGACCATTAACTTGCTCGGCATAGACATTCCAGCCGAAACTGGGTTCGACGGGAGGAACGGCAATTTTAGAATCTGTCGATGTTTTATTAGTCACGATTATCTCCGATCGGCTTTGCCAACGATATTTGCTAGTACCTTATCTATAATTTAACTCGATCGTGCTAGCAAATTGGATCTGATTGGGAATACTAGAGAAATAGCTAATATAATCTCAATTTCCCGCCAGTATGAAGAAAGCGTTGATTACAGGACTAACGGGACAAGATGGTTCTTATCTTGCCGAACTTTTGATTGCTAAAGGGTATCAAGTATTTGGTTTAGTCAGAAGATCGAGCGGTGGTAATCTCGATCGCATCGGGCATCTAAGCGATCGAATTCAGATATTATCAGGTGACTTGCTCGATCAGACTTCCCTGATGGATGTCATCACGATCGCTCAACCTGATGAAATCTACAATCTCGCCTCTCAAAGCTATATTCCCACCTCCTGGACACAACCAGCCCTAACTGCTGAATACACCGCACTCGGAGTATCACGTCTCCTCGAAGCTATTCGTCGCTGTCAGCCAGATGCCAGATTTTATCAAGCTTCCAGCAGTGAAGTCTTTGGTGCCCCCGATAGTGCCCCCCAAGATGAGCGTACAGCTTTTCGCCCCCGAAACCCTTATGGTGTCGCCAAAGCCTACGCTCACTGGATGACAGCCAACTATCGCACCCAGTACAATCTCTACGCCTGCTGTGGGATTACCTATACTCACGAGTCCCCCCGTCGCAGTGCCGAATTTGTGTTTCGTAAAATTACCCGCACTGCCGCACAGATTAAACTAGGATTGGCGACAGAACTAAAACTAGGTAATCTCGATGCTAGACGTGACTGGTGCTATGCCAAAGATGCCGTCGCCGCAATGTGGTTGATGTTGCAGCAGGATGAGCCAGATGATTATATTATTGCCAGTGGTGAAACTCATTCCGTTCGCGAATTGGTCGAATGTGCATTTAACTATGTTGGATTGGATTGGCAGCAATATGTAAAAGTCGATTCAGCTTTTTATCGTGCCGATGAACCAGTTCAGTTAATTGGTAATATCGATAAGATTCAAACTAAATTACATTGGCAGCCAGAATATTCCTTCCGTCAATTAGTAGAATTGATGCTAGAGAGCGACTTACAGCAACTAGGACAGGAATCGATCGATCCAAAAATCAGACTCGTATCTCAGTTGAATTAATTCATTTTCCTTTTATTCACAAATAATTCACCTTGAAACGATTAGAGGTGATCGCCAACTCCAGCTTCAATTGTAGCTCTTAGATAATCTACCGTGAGTCCTAATCTATCTGCCCACTCACTAATATAACCATAGTCTAAACTTTCCTGTTGAGTTTTCATGATACTCAAAACATCACGCCACTGCTTTTCTGATTGACTACTTTTACCCCAGAGTAGTTTATTAATAATGACATCTTCTGGAGCAGCAAAATAGACATCTTTGCCCGCACCAATCGGGATAGTTTGTCGTCGAGATAATTGAATCCGAGCATATTCCGTAGAATCAGCAATCATCAAATCTACACGAGAAATAGTCTCTATTTGAGTCGCTTGAAAGCTAAACATCCGCTGGGCAACAACATCATCCAATCCTGACACGTAAAAACCTGCTGTTTCCAGCATAGCTGCGAGTGGAGGAAGATCGATTAAATCGATCGCCAGCACTACATTTAAATCCTGAGTGGTGCGAGTTTCCCCATACGCCACTGCCGCAACTCCTCCCGTCACGTAATAGCTAATCTCATTGGCTATAAATAGATCGTGTAGCTCCGCCGCCAATTGAATTGAGTCTTGAATCCAAGTCATTTCCGTACCTGTGGGGATATATTCCAAAGGACAATATTCTTGGAGCCATGCCTGAGCTAATCTTTGCCCCAATTCCGATCTAGAAAGTTGAGGAAATCTCTGGCGATGGGCATTTAGGGATAATTGTCTTGCACTCCGCATTAGCGAAGCTGCTTGCATTAGCCGCTGAGTAGGACTCCACCGTCGCAACAGTTCAAATTGTAAGAGATCGGACTCGATCGAGCAATCTGTTGATTGAGTCCGATATCCAACTGGAGCTACAGGAAGAATGATTGGCTGCATGGAATAGCAATTGATTCAACAACTCTATTTTACTGCTATCCCCGTGAGGTGATGAAACTACACTAGAGCTAAAGCTGGAGCTTCAGTTAATTTAATTTCACTGATTAGATTAGCACCAGATGACTCGATGGCTGAATCATCTTCCAGTTCTAACTTAATCCGCCCGTTTAGCTTCGGTAATAGGGATTGCCATTGAATTGGGGCTAGTTTGCCTGTGATCGCAATTTCTAGATGTTCGGTGATATCAAGATCGGCACTCATCATCAGATTCATCGCAACACTGGAGACTAGCATATTTGCAGATTCTAAATCTTCAACATTACTAGTATCAATCAGTAGTGTTGGTCGATTAAATTCTGAACTCTGAGCTAGATTATGGCAAATATTAGCGATTTCTTCACCCAATTCTTCCTCATTCTGTGACCAATCAGGGAAGATGATTAAATTATCGTTGCCTAGCTGAAGATAAGCTAGAGTTTGTTCGATTAAAACAGATTGAACGATATCGCCCATTTTAGCCCAAGAGAACTGTTTGACTTGTTCCAATCCTGCTGCAATTAAAGCTGCTCTGACTTGCGGCTTTTGGACTTCGCAGAGAGCTTCTGTCATGCCATCGATATCGTCATCAAAGACATAGATAGCAGCCTCACCAGCAACTTCAGGAATTGAAGCATTTGGGCAAGTAATCACAGGACAGCAGGCAGCAAATGCTTCGACGATCGGTAGACCAAATCCCTCATACTTAGAAGGATAAACAAGCGCGATCGCACCAGAATATGCGAGACTTAACTCAAAATCATCCATCCGTAAATAATGTACATTACTACCAAATGTATATTGTCGATGCTCTTCACCCATGACACTACCACCAGTGACGATAATATCAAATCCTGACTTGGCAGGCAGTTGAGCAAATG
>JANXVE010000148.1 GCA_025351825.1 Chamaesiphon sp. 341R_metabat_111
CAAAATGTGTCTCTATCAATGCTGCTGGGCTAGTGGCTGTAGTCATGGAATAAATCTCAATGATTCAATCAATTCTCCTACTTCAACACATTCCCGATTTTCTATCTGTCATTTGTTAAGAAACATGTGCGGGTGCCCTGATTTCCGGATCGTGAGTAACTAGACCTATACTCACCCAAAAATCGTCAAAATTAGGTGAGTAACTATCCAACGGTGAAAATCGCACACCCCGTCACTGGATGGGTAAAATCTAGCCCACTTTGCCGTTGTCACCCGCAGATTGCTAAAAATCAAACTATTCCGCCACATAGCGGCGTGTTGTGGCTATTTTTAGCCATGTTTCCTTAGTGGGGCTAAAGATAAATATCAACAATATCTCTTTAAATGCTCTCGGAGTAACGTTTTGAACTGAAACACCTAGTTTTAGACTGGTAGAGGGGATGGCGGAATATGGTTGATTAGATCCACTTTCTCCCGCAAAGTACTCTAGTAAGCACACCCGATATATCGGGCGATGCATCAAGCGATGCATCGGTTTGGACTGCGGGATTTTGCTGGGATCTTGCCATAGTTTTTCCTCCCGATCGTATCCACTATGGTTGGTCATCGACCACCCCGATCTCGTGGTCGTTGGTTCCCTCGATCTCGATTCAGTTCGCGCCCCTGGGCGATTAAATCCGCTGCCGATAACTGCCGCAGCGCCGTTACGGGTTGAGTCGCTTCAGTTACTACCTCAACGTTCTCAATTTCTGGGAGAGTAACAGTAGATAGGGGAGTTACTATCTCTGGTGGTGCAGCAGTTGGCTCATTTTTGAGAGCTATTGTCAGAGCGTCGCGAATATGATTCCGAGGATCACCATCACTAATCGGGCTTCGGTTTGGAGGGCGATTACTGACAGTAGAACTGGCTTTGGTCTGATTGGTAATTGGACTTATCCCAGCGATCTCTATAGGCAGAGACTCGATCTTCTCCTTCAATTTATCCCTCTCATCTGTAATATCTGATAAACACTGGTCTAGTCTGGCATTCTCAGCCTGTAAACCAGCAACCACGACATCATGTCTAGCCGCGACTTCTGATAACCGCTGCTCTAGTCTGGCATTCTCAGCCTGTAAACCAGCAAACACACTGGCTCCTCCCCCTTCAGAGAACTCATTTACGACAGTGTAATATTTATCAATATCAGTATGCCTCGCCTTACTTCCCCTAATTCCCCGCTCAATCCCTAATGGCTCCATTGCCGCAGCATAAGAGTCTTGGAGCGCGCACATATTCTGACGCTTCCCAAAAATCCCCCGACAATTAAGCTGTCCTTTTGCGTCGATCGGCACTAGATAAGCGTGGATGTGTGGGGTAGCTTCGTCCAGGTGCAATTCAGCCCGAACGATGCGGTCGCCATATTCATCTCCTAACCATTTAATGTTGTGTTGTACCCACGCCTCCAAGCAAGCTGGATCGTAAGCTCCATAATCAGTGGGTTTATTCGGGCGGAAGTATTCGGGGCTGGCCGATAGTAAAAATTCCACTGCGTGAACCGCGTTAGACTTGACTGCCCCCTGGTGGGTCAAGGCAATTTTCGCTGAGACTAAATCTTGCAGCGGCGATCTATCATCGGTGGAGATAAGCGATCTATTTTGGGGGGTAACAGATGGGTCGGCATTCTGAGTCGGGCGAGTGCGACTCACATGTGTTCCACTACCAGCGAGATTAGATTTTTTAAGCTTGGCTATGCGACAGATTGCAAGTGACATAATTACGTCGAGAGGGTTGAAAACTGGAAATTCTTTCCCGCAGGGGAATCCGGCGAACGAAACAAAGGGAGCGAAGCGGACTTTGTGTAGTGAGTACTCAATCTACGATTATTCTTCCCGTTTGGGATGGAAAAGCCATCATCGTGGGTGCAGGGAGTTCTATCAGCACCTGCCATACATCAGTCAAGCAACAATAACAACGCAGAGCAAAAAATCGCAAATATCCGTATTTCTACCGTCAACTAATCGTAATCAAATAGTTAAATTGAAGTTGCATAGTTATTTGACTGTTGCCCGAAAAACCCATGAAAAAACGATAACGAGGATTAAATCTAAGAGTGTGCTACGCATTGAGTTTTTAGACAGTACGGACGAGCAGAAAGTCCTAGCCGATTATCTACGGGGGAAAGATGCCAAGGGACAAATATTAGCTGCAACTACAACGCAGTTATATCCCTTCGCTCTAGCCGAACAAGACGGAGTAGATCCACTAGATGTCGCGCTTGCATTTGCCCGTTCGATTGCTGAGTTAGAAATGCAAATCAAGGTAATGCGGCAATATCAACAAATAAAGCTTGGTCAGAATAGAGCAGATAATTTACAATCAGACCCGCCACTAGCCCAAAAAACAAGGAGTGAAAAGTCTGTTGCGATTGACGAGGAAGATGATGAGCGAACATCCGACTCTGACGGTTCAAATTTCAGCGTATTCAAATTTAATAATTGAGGTAGTAGAATCCAAATGGAAAATCATGTAACGATTGCCGTCGATCCTGGCGCGAGTGGAATAAAAGTTGTTTGTTCAGTTAATGGTGATGACCCCCATGCCTTTCTAATCCCACCCTATGTCATTCAGATTGACGAGCCTAAAAAGTTAGTCAAGGATACAGATTTTGACAAAAACAATCTCTGGGTCAGGATGGGGAAAGATTACTACGCCGTGGGTAGTTTAGCCGAGCGATGCGGTGCGTCTCAATTAATCAAACCGCAAAAATTTATTAGTGCCCCCTCTAAAATTTGTGCAGCGATTGGACTGGCGATGCAAACGTTAGAAATCTCCTCCGAATTTGCTTTGTCATTGAGCTGTGTTCTACCGCCAACGGAACTCGGTGATGCTGAGATTACAGTTAAAAATGTCAGGTCTGCGATTAATAGTCTGGAATATCCTAGTGGAAAAGTCAAAATTCAGCTCAAAAGTTTCAATATATACCCAGAAGGCTATGGAATTTTAAATGCCCAAAATTTGGATTTAAAACAATACGATTCGATCGTCACAATTATGATGGGTCATCGAAATATTAGTATGTTTGAGACTAAGCGTGGATATGCGGAACGCCCATATACAGACCTGATCGGTTTTTACGATTATTTGTTGGACATTGCTTCGGAAACAGGTCTTAATGTACAAGATTTAATTGAACCTGTATGTGCTAGGTTACATTGTATATCTGACAATGATCTAAATTACTATAAGCGCAACTTAGAGATAAAAAGTTATGTACTAAATAAATATCAAGTTGAAAGTTCTGAGCAAGAGGAAATTATAAATAAGCTGGAAAGCACTAAAGAAAATCAAATTGAAGAGGATGAATGGGAACTAGAACGTTATATTCAACAACAAAAGAAAACTACCCTAAATCTAGATTATGCTAAACAAAGATTTTGCGAAGTGGAGCAAGAATTGAAATTAGCTACACAGGGGCAAAAGGATGAGAAACGATTCCATCATTTGATTAGATGTGAAGGTAAAGATCGAGATTATACTGCTGCTAAAATTCAAAAAACTGAAACAGAAAAATACAAAAAGTATATTAAAAAAATGCAAGATTGGGTTAGTGAAAGATTACCTGCTCGTCCCAAAATTATCTGTGTAGCTGGTGGTACGGCCAAGTACCTGGACGACGATATCTATTCATTCCTAGCGCAAAAAGGAGAAGTGCGAAAAGGTATAGCCATTCCTTTCAAATTTCATGCTGACAGCGAAATAGAAACTCTAAATAATATAAAAATTACCGATGATCCATCAATGGCTAACTGGATGGAGCCATATCGTAATAAATATGATTGCCCCCTAGACGAATATGACAAAGAAATAGTGACTCAGCTCGGACGCTTTGAGGATATTTACGGGCTGTTTCGGCACCTCCAAGCATTAGACCTCTTGCGTGAATCCAAAATTGCTCATATTTTGACCAGTTAATTAGAATCTACAAGTCATATTGCTAACAACTAGTAACTAACAACTAGTAACTAACAACTAAAACACTATGATTTGATATTCATGCAAGAGGCCTATTAGTTTGACGTACTGCTAAGACGTGGACAAATAATCAGAATAATATCTAGGCTCTCTTGAGAGTTTCCCTTGTGAGCAGGGAATTCTTACTAGTAGGACAGTTAGTCCGTAGCAAAGACATGTCTTTTTTGTAGTATCTGAATAGTGTTATCTATATGACAGTAAAGTTAATTGAGAAAAGTAGTTTAACGGAAGTGCAAGCTAGTGAATTGCAAACATTGCTGGCAGAAGTGCGTCCTTTAGACTTCAAATCTAGTAAGAAACTCTCTGACTACATTGTAGAGTATCAACTTGGTCGCAAGTATCCAAGTATCACAGGTACCGTTAAAATGGAAGAAGAAGGTACACAATGGGATTTTAAGGGAGGATTTCATCCAGATATTTACAAAATTATTTGCGATGAACTCCACCTTCGTAGTCAAGGAAGCAAAGCAAAGGTAGTAGGTTTTGAACGATCTGAAGAGTCACTTAAACAATAGTCCGGACAGATTTATGGAGCCAACGAGCCATACTGTAGAAGGCTGTCATAGTTAGGATGGGCTTTAATCAAAGTCTGGTCAAGCCCTAACATGGAAATAAATCTCTCAAGTAGATGCTCATTGAGTGCAAG
>JANXVE010000167.1 GCA_025351825.1 Chamaesiphon sp. 341R_metabat_111
GTGCCAATATCTCGATATTGAGTATGTTCCTGTTTCTCGATCGATTGTTAATTTTGCTGCACTGGGCATTTGCTTAATATTTGCATACAAAGTCCTCGTCCATAGTCCAGTACCAAATAGCATGATTTCCCAAAAACCTGCGGCATCAACAGTCTTGTCTACACCATCAAGCTGATATATTTTGTCAAAATCTGAAAAGATAAAAACTGTCCCATCCGTAAGTACAGTGATAAAAACGGGGATAGTCCGAAATGGATCGGTATAAATGTTGATAGATTTTTCTGTCTCAATTAACTGGATGCCATTCTGTCCGATCTCAAAGTCAGTCTTAGGCAAGTAGTCTAAATCAATTTTTATTTTCACGAGGAAATCACGACTTAATTATGTGCCAGTTTGCTGGAATTAGTCCATCAAAATTCCAAGCTGTGACCTCTGTCGTAGCCACACATAAAGGAGTTGTGATGACTTTAGTTTGATTACTACCAAGCCATGCCGCCCACCAGCTAAAGGTGCTGTTAGCTGTGATAAAATGCTGACATTGAGACATCAACCATAAATCTGCATAGGCATTTCGATCGCCTAAATTGTGAGATACAAAGGTCACATTCTGTGCGGGAAGGTTAATTTTTTTGCTGGCTGCTTCTGGATCGTCGGAAAAAAGGAAATAATGTGGCGAATCAACTTTCTGCTCGATTAAAGCAATTGCTTTCTGGTAATATTCGATCGATAGATTGTGAACCCCGACACTATTTGAATCTTCAAACCAGCGCACATGTAGAGCGACTGCATTACAATTAGTTATTTTGTCGGCCATTTGCAGATTTTCTGAATCTTGTGGGGGAGTTATCTGCAAATCATCGCGAATAGTTTGCTCTATATCCTTGAAATAATTTTCACTCTGCCATAAACCATCCAAATAGAGTGTTCCACTGACTTTTACAGCTAGAAGTCTGAGATCGAAGTTTATTCCTTCTTGCTCCAAATAGGATCTCTCTAAAAATGGTTTGTTAGCTGAAAGCAACTTGACTAGTCCTCTTCGATAACGTTCAAAAGGTTCTAACCGCTCATTCGATGTCGCTGTACGAACTGGAATACAAAATCGATCTAGTGCGTACTGACGCTTGTATTGGTAGTCTCGACTGAAACCAGTCACCTCGTCGATGACTAATTCGGCATCATTAGCTTGTGCTAGGCGACGGGCAGCAGCATAAGCAAATAGCTGGTTGCCCAATCCGCCTTTGATCCGAACAATGATTTTTGGTGTTTTGCTACTATTTATCATAGTTACTAGTGCTCGATTTAAACTACAGTTTTAGTGATTTTCCGATGAAGATTCACTGTCCAAACTATGATAAACAGCATCACACAATCCTTAATAATCACATCTGGAGCTGGAAAAACTCCTGTAAATCCAGGCAGATTGAGTGAAGAAAGGCCAATTGCCTTATAAATAAATGAGGGGGAATTAATTAAATAATCTAAATATCTCAAATGCAAAAAGCTAAATAGAATAAATACGATAAATCCAAAATAGCCAAAGTGCCAAAATGTAATAGACAATGGCGAACTAGGTACATTCATTGCATCTGATTGAACCCCTAGACTCCTGGTTACTATCCGCGAGGGATGAGTATAGATCGTCCCGTCGCTAGTTCCAGCTATCGGCTTTTCAGGGAGAATAAATCGCGGAATAAATACCAGCGCAGACCCAATATAGGGCACGATCCCACCAGTGCCATAGCCTGAAGTATTGTTGAGAATAGATCCATTAGTAAAAGAATCTAACTTAATAAAAACGGATTCTACGTCATCCATCTTCCGGCTTGCTTCCGATCCTAGTTGAGAAGACTGCTTTTTATTGACAAAGGTATCGATTACAACATCATATAAATTAAATTCACCTCCAGATCTAGCCTCTCCAATCGTCTTAGCAATTGGTAAGAATATGTAAATCAAAAAGAGAAAAATTGCGAAAAAAGTTGTTAATAGACGAATAGTTTCTCTTTGGCTAGTCCGATCTTGACTAAACATAAATAAAGGCATCTTCTTTGCAATAGTATCCGAACTAAATAGTCTAAATGCAAAAATAATGAATGGTGTCAGCATATAAATTCGAGCACCACTCATTGTCGAAAGAATAGATTCAACAACGATTTGTGCAAAGGCTATTCTGACTAAGTTGCTTCTTTTTTGTTCATAAATGGCAATCAACGTTACCATTGAATAAGATATGGGTCTGGCAAAATCGATGATTTGCGATAATGCATCAACGTTTCCATATCCATCTGCACTATTATTATTCAGGTAGTCAGCGTTGTTTCCAAAGTTTATAACTTTATAAACAAGCATAATCGTTCCGACAATTAAGATAACTAGCTTGGTTTTTGTAGAAATGGAATCGATATCATACTTTAAATTAGTTGGGTTTTGTTTCCAAGGATGTTGTTTTCCTCTGGAATTGGCTAATATTAGCAGCAGCACACATAAAACCGCCAATGACTCAAGCACAAAGAGGATTGTAAAGTCTTGGAGCCAGGTTTCCCTGCTCACATTGTCCTGATACAAATAGAAGATGCTAAATGGTGTTCTTTCTTGATATATCCCCGCAATCCCAGCAGGCAAAAAATACCACATTGTGAGTGCCGTCCACATACAGAGGATTGTCAGTCGATTGAGGATCTGACTCTGGTAAATCCTCCACATGATAATATTAAGTACAAATATAGTAGAAAAGATAATTATTGGCACTCATTTTGTCCCGATCGGACTTAAAGGATAGATGCTTTAATAACTTAGTGAAAGTTACCGATCTGATTAAGTTAGGCACGGAACGAGTCGGATAATATCGGTCGAAACTTCAGTTGTATACCGCCCATTCGCCCGAATTACTTCGATCAGATCGTCAAGATAGGGATAATTATTGGTACCATCAAAGCAACGAGCATCGTCAATTAAGATGATATGATTCCCGATCGGATGTCTGAGAATCGCGTCCAACTCGGCACTGATCGGTGTGTCATCATCGGCTTGGGCAGTGATGCCAGAACTATAGTGTCCGTCCAACCAGAACACAGTTGGTGTCGTGATTCTTTCTAGGACTTCTGGTAGTCTTTTGCCACTATCTCCCTCCAGTAAGGTGACATTTCGATGCTTACTAAATTTTTGGCGCGCTCTGTGATGCAGTTCGGAGGATAATTCAATGCTGATGCATTCAACGCCACTTTTACCAGCAATATAGCCCAATGTTTCACCGAGATATGTTCCCGTTTCGACAAAGTTGGTCACGGAGAAGCGATCGAGATAGGATTCGATTACCATCATTTTTACTGGATGCGGCGCGTTTGCCGTGCAACCAGATTTGAGCCAATTGAAAATACTCGGTACCATTCTCATTAGACTCAATTTGTACCAAATTCCCGAATTAAACAGAAATCTTTTAGTTCTAAGTTTGAGTGACATTTGCTGTAAGGCTCCAATTATAAGTGGTGTGAATTTTAAACTATGCTGAAAATGGTAGTAATTGTGATTTTAGCCGGACCGGATGACTGTACCTAGACTGGTGTGAGCTGGAGATCTTACGAACCATCCTCCCGACACTCGATCGAGCCAAGTTCACGCTGCTGGAGTAAAATCATCAACACTAAATATACAAATGAGGCTAGAATACTGGCAATCACAATCCCCGTCGTGCTGTACCAATAAGCTCCAGTAAAGGTAAAAATCACACTTAATACTGAAGTCGTAATTTTGGCTCTCATGATCTTCTGGGTTTTCATTTGGCTCATCAAATTGAGTGATATGGTTTGTCCGGCAGCAAATAATCCACCGGAGAGGACGATCCACGGTAATAGAGATGACACACTCCGATACTGCTTGGTTACAAAGATTTCAAAGACTTGGGTATGCAGTAAAGCAGCGATCGCAAACGATCCGGCTGTGACCCCCAAAGACAGCTTCGTCAGCAGCCAACTCAGTTTGTGAACTTCGGCATTGCGCGCAACATTGCTGCCATCTCCAGCCCGCTGGTAAAAAATTGGCGTGATTAGCTGTACTGCCATTCCTGTTGCCATTGACATGGGATAGTAGCCCAGTTGAAATAGCACTGCATACAAACCAATTTCTTCAGTCGTCGCAAACAGTCCCAACGCCCAGCGATCGGCTGAACTCTGGAGCCAATAAAAAGCTCCCCAGATCGAGAATGGCCAAGAGTAATCCCAGATCTGTTGCTGTAACTTCTCGCCGCTACTCGCCCACTTCATCTCCTTAGGGATAATTTTGAGAAAGAAGATAAATTGCGATCCTAGTAATAAGATGATGCCAACGCTATAGCCGATCGCCGTCACCGTACTCGTAGCTCCAAAGGAAACTATGAACAGAGCCGCGAATAAAAATCTCGCTAATGGCTCCAGCCCCTGATGGAGTGCAACGATCGATCTTTGCCGCGCAGCAGTCTGAATCCCACTGACGATCGAGCTGTAGCTATTGACAATGGCAAAAACCAGCGATGCTAGGGTAATCCCGATCCAATCGTACTTGCCCGCGATCGCCAAGCCACACAGCCCCACTATAGTCAGGATCGCGATCGCACCAGTCGCCCAGACAGTCATCCGGCGGACGGCATTCAAATATCCACCTAAGTTGGCTTGCTCTACTGCGGGGGCATAAAAACGCATTACGCCCTGTGCGAGGGGGCCAAGTACGGTTTGATTTACCAGTGTGGCAAGTGTCATCGCCAGGGCAAGTTCACCATAGGCGGCGGGATCGAGTAGTCCCGTCAGTAGCCGCACCCCCAGCAACGATCCAATCACGAGCATTGCCTGACCGACAACAATCCATAAACCCTCTCGGAACAGATGTCTAAATCGCTGAAAAATAACCATTAATTGTTCTTGATAAAAAGTTAAATTTCTAGACTTTGTAAAAGTCCCGATACCAAGCTACGAATTTTTCGATTCCTTCAGCGATTGGAGTTGCGGGCTTGAATCCAACATCAGCAATTAAATCATCGACATCGGCATAGGTTTCCAGCATGTCACCCATCTGAATCGGCAAGAATTCCTTTTTTGCCTCTAGTCCCAGACACTTTTCTAAAGTAGTAATCAGTTCCATTAGCTCGACTGGATTATTGTTGCCAATGTTATAAATCCGGTAGGGTGCAAAACTATTGCTGGGATTTGGCGGATGATTAGCCCATTCAGGATTGGGGACAGGGACTCGATCCAAAACCCTCAATACCCCATCGACGATATCATCAATGTAAGTAAAATCTCTTCTCATGCGACCATGATTAAAGACTTGGATCGATCGACCCTCCAAAATTGCTTTTGTAAATAAAAATATCGCCATATCTGGACGACCCCAAGGTCCATATACCGTAAAAAATCGCAGTCCAGTAGTTGGCAAGTTGTAAAGATGACTATAGGAATGTGCCATCAGTTCATTGGCTTTCTTGGTAGCCGCATACAAACTCAATGGATGATCTACCGAATGGTGAGTGGCAAATGGTGTTTGGGTGTTGGCACCATAAACCGAGCTAGAGGAAGCATAGACAAGATGCTCGACCTGATTGTGACGACAGCCCTCTAAAATATTGGCAAAGCCAGTTAAGTTGCTATCAATATAAGCCGCAGGATTTTGGATGGAGTAGCGCACTCCAGCTTGAGCGGCTAGGTTGACTACTCGCTGCGGTCGTTCGCTAGCAAATATTTTAGCGATTTCTGGACGGTTTGCTAAATCCACTTTGAAAAAGCGAAAGTTTGGAAAAGCTTTTAACCTGTCCAACTGTCTCATCTTTAATGAAGGATCGTAATAGTCATTGAGATTGTCTAAACCAATAACTTCCGACCCCTGCTCTAAGAGTTTATGGCAAAGATGACCACCGATAAAACCCGCACAGCCTGTGACTAAAATTGACATATTTGACAACTACCATTTATTTTATTGCCTCCTAAATAATCTCATGGATTCGATTCGCCTCTAACGATCCGATCGAATCCATGTGTGATTTTTACTGATAAAGTTACTAGTATTAACAATTAGTAGATTAACAGCACACTCGACATCAATCGAACTAACAACAGTTCATTTGTTACGATACTCATCATTAATCTCGAAGTATTAATATTATAAGTTATCTGACTTTAGCAACAGTATAAACAAAAAAATCAGTCGCGTAAATAGCAAAGTCTAAACACTAGCTTTATGGCTGAATTTTTTGGTTTTGCCGATCGTTAAAGATCGATGAGATGGCGGGTTGGAGTATACAACGATCGGGTAGACGCTTTGAGTAAGTCGATCGTAAATCGCGACGATAAGGCTTTTATGCCCATCGCCATCAGCATCAGCGCGTGCGGCACTCAATTTTTTAGCTTGGAAGATGTTCGGCCACAATGCGAGTATAAAAAGCATATCAAAATCTACGTAGTTTCAACTAATCGAGCTAGTGAATTAGGCCAAACGAGCGATCGAGAGCAGGATGATTTCAATGTAAGTGCAATTTGCCAAAATCTCTGGTAAACCGTCATCATTTTGACTGATTGAGACTTTGTTCTTACCTACTAGCTAAGATCTAAAAGCTAATTTTACATTTTTTTAGAGTTAAAAGTGGTTTCACGATCGTTCGATCGATTCGATCGAGGGCTATATTGCCTGGAGTTCCATTCGATCGGACCACCACTACATTTAATATTTCTTCATGAGATGATTCTAAGCAGTTATAAAGATCCTTGGATATGAGATCTACTCAGAGCAGATTAAAGTGCGAAAGCTAATGACAGCAACATTCATACCTTTGAGAGATCGGCCTAGATTGAAACTATCTTGCTTACTTATTTTAGCTCCAGAAATAGAATAATCACAGCTAAAATATCGGCTAAAGTCACTAAAGATATTAATTAAGAGTACAATAAACGTTGTTCACACACGAATGTGAACCAAAGATCGACGCAAACATTTTACGTAAAACACATCAGCCATTATGCGTAAAAATACAGCTCTCGCCTATTTGCCATTAGTGCTATTGTTTGTACTAATCTTGGACGTACTGTAGAGTTCTCAATCTTCAACATATGGCTTCTACTAACATATATTTAGCAAGATTGTTTCATTACTATGGCGTATTGCTCTACACAAGCATCTCAGTGATATGATGTATGTTTTAAATGTAGTATTAAAAAGTGACCACGATCGCTATGATAAATGACACCATATTTCATGATTTTTTAGTCGAGCGGATTGGAACCAATATCTCGTACTTACTTCAGGTACCCGACTATCTGTACAGTTCTCAAAATAGCGGCATGTGGGCTAACTCGTCCTTGTCGCTGCTGACTAGTCTGTTCACAGTTAGACTGATCGAGCGACAATTTGGTCGAAGGCTGCTGGCGATTCCCAACGATCGAAGTTCTCATTCTCAGCCGACACCGACATGTGGTGGTTTAGGCTTTATCCTTGTCTTCTTGCTCACAAGCCTCGCCTATGCCTACCAGACAGGGACTCTGGGGGCAACCACCTGTTGGTGGCTTATCCTCGCGCCATTGGTGATTATTGGTGTTTGTGACGATATCTGGAGCTTGCCATCTACGTGGCGTTATCTCGTCCAACTGTTCACGGCGACTACTGCGGTGCTCTACTTGGGTCCATTTCCCCAACCCTGGCTAGATGCCTACGGTGATTTTGGCTATGCGGTCGCTGTAATATTGACGATTATCGGTATGACTGCAATAATCAATTTCTATAATTTTATGGATGGCTTAGATGGCTTAGTTGGTAGTGTTGCTGCGATCCAAATCGCTTTTATTGCCTTCTCTACCCACCAGCCTATTCTCTGGCTACTTGTTGCCGCGCTGTGTGGATTTGTTTATTGGAATTGGGCACCTGCCAAGATTTTTATGGGCGATGCAGGTAGTACGTTTCTAGGGGCAATTATTTCGATGTCCCTACTCAACCAACATCAAAGTTCGATCGATAGCTGGTCCATTTTTGTCATCATCATGCCAATCGTTGCTGATGCAGTTTATACAATTATTCGCCGTTCGATCAACCGCGAAAATATCTTTCGAGCACATCGATCCCATCTTTACCAAAGACTCCAGCAATCTGGATTACCCCATAGTACCGTTGCTGGGATCTATCTGATGATGACGGTGACGATCGCGCTCCTAGTTGTCAATTACAGTTATGCTGGTGCAATTGCTAGCGCGATCGGTTCGATCTGTTCGGTTTTCATCGTTGAAGTTTACTTGCAAACTGCCTTCAAAAGTCAAGATGTTTGACCTGAGCGACTATTAACCGACTTGTACCATTTTGCAGTAGCGGCTAATCCTTGCTCGATCGAATATGGTGGTTGCCAATTGAGTGTAGTGACGATCTTTTCGTTGCTGACGACGAGGCTCTCTAGTAAACGATTAAGTTCTGATGATTTGCCCGTTATTTTGCCTAGCAGTCGCAGTATCGACACTGGAAGTGGGAGCAGAATCGAGCGCGTGTTCAGGAAGTGAGCGAGTTGACGAATCAGGGTGGGGGTGGAGACATTTTGACCATCACTAAGCAGAAAGATTTGATTTTTGGCGTTGGGGTGCTGGAGGCAGGTGATAATGGCATCGATCAGGTTGCTGATGTAGAGGAAGCTGCGCTGGTTGCGGATCGAGCCAAGCGGGAGCGGGAGATGGGAATTGACAAGTTTGAGCAGGCGTTGCATGTTGCCAGGGTTGCCAGGGCCATAGACTAGGGTAGGACGCAATATCGTCCAGCTCACGGGGGTATTTTGGCAGAGTTCGATCAGGGCTGTTTCTGCGGCTAGTTTACTAGTGCCGTAGGCGGTGTCTGGCTGGCAGAGCGTTGTTTCAGTGAGGATATCTTGACTGCGGGTGGTGATGGCACCAATCGAACTGATGAAGATGAAATGTTTGACTTCGGCTTGGATAGACGCTTTGACGAGATCGATCGTGCCTTGGGTGTTGACTCTGAAAAATTCGGCAGCGGGGTCTGCAACGCTATCTGCTAGGATATGCGCTCTAGCAGCAAGGTGAATCACCGTATCGATACCGATTAGAGCTTGGTGCCAATCGGTGTATTGTTCGAGCGAGGAGATTTGGATCTGTTGAAGTTGGGGGCTGGCTAGAGCCAGATCGATGTGCCGACTAATGCCAGTTACAGCATGATTTTTGGCAATGAGAGCTGGAGTAAGATGGCCACCGACAAAGCCTGTATGCCCCGTAATTAGGATATTCATAAAATAAAGTTAAGATCCAACAAACTCAGTATCTTTAGACCTGAAAGTGTCAACGATTCGCCAAAGGCGAGACTATGCCAACGACTGAAACTTTCGATCGGTGTCTTTATCAGTGTATTCGGATTTGTATGCTCGAACGAAACTTCAGCCTATTTCGCTAGTTAAGCTGCGATCTATGGCCGATCGTTTGATGCTTTGACATGTATAGTCCTCCGAAATTTGTTTATTTCTGTATGCGTTAGCAATAAAGGACTGTGGTGGATTAGCTTTTCTGCGGTGCCTTTCCAAAAGAAATATACTAGAGAGACAGATACTCAACGATCGAACTAGCAATGATATGATTGCCATCAGTTTTCAACTTGAGATCGACTCTAGGCGGTTGCAATGACTCGTTCAAGAAGTCCCAACTAGTGCTGAAAAATTGGTCGGGGCTAATCACCTGATGATAGCCATAGTCTTGCATCCCATTGAGAATAATTTCTGATTCGGCAAAGCCAGCACGAGTCAGGGAAACAATTGGTACTTGCAATTTCAGAGCTTCGG
>JANXVE010000169.1 GCA_025351825.1 Chamaesiphon sp. 341R_metabat_111
CGTTTCTAGGTTAATTGCCCCCTAAATCCCCCAATTCTGGGGGACTTTCCAGAGATTGGCTCCCCCAGAATTGGGGGCTGGGGGGCGAATCGATCGAGTATTCACCAGATTCTCGACTTGTGTATACACGGTAGCCTTGGAGGGGTGCCCGTAGGGCGGGGTGGGTAGATCTTCGCGACACATAAAGCATCATCCGATCGTTCCTCTGCTGGAAATTCAACCCGATCGAGCCTATTATTTGACACGATCGAATCTATAGCGATGGAGGTTGGAGAGTTTCAGCGGAGATCTAACCCACCCCGTCGCTACGCGCCACCCCTCCTCGGAGGGGATTTTTGTGAAAGATGTACCCGACTATTCGTTCATGGATTTATAGGTAGCTACGGCGGATGGGGACTGTCCGGTGAGATAGCGGAAGATCCAGTATTTGAAGATGGTGTCGATGAGG
Source organism: Chamaesiphon sp. 341R_metabat_111 (assembly GCA_025351825.1). GTDB lineage: Bacteria > Cyanobacteriota > Cyanobacteriia > Cyanobacteriales > Chamaesiphonaceae > Chamaesiphon. The sequence continues at coordinate 449 of JANXVE010000169.1, forward strand.
ACGGGGAAGGTGGCGATGAAGAGGGAGTTGAATTCGCGGTTTTCGGGAATGCCGAGGTGACTGGCGGTGCCTGCGAGGATCACTTCCCAGCCGTGGGGGGAGTGAAAGCCGACGAAGGTGTCGGTGAGGAGGATGATGATAAAGGCTTTGGCGGTGTCGCTAAGTCCAAAGACGAGATCGCCGAGGAAGGATTTGAGGATGGCGATCTGTTTTTTGCTATGGGTAATCAACCAGGCGAAGGTAATGATGGCGAGTAAATCGGCAAACCAGTTTTTGACGGCTTCGGCACTGTGGCGGTAGAAGGTGACTTTGATTTCTTCAGCTTTTTCGGTGATTTTTGCTTCCATCTGCTCGGCATTGAGCTTGGGAGCTAATCCCACAATTTGTTGGAATTTGAGTTTCTTTTCAAACATCTCCATCTCTTTGAAAGCTTCTTCTTCGAGGTTGACGTTGAGGAAGACATCTGAATGATGGTAGCTACGATAGAGATCGATGACGGGACCGATGACGATGATTTTGGAGAACAGTTGCATCAGGAGGGGTACCAAAATCAGCATTAGGACAAATCTCAGTGCCGTGCGAGTTTTGCCCTGACTGATACGATAGTTTTCGAGGACTTGTACATCCGCGCTGGGGTTGAGATCTTGCTGAATCCGCCGAAATGTATTGATGAGGGAGATATCGATCAGGGCTTTTTTGTCACTGTTTAAGTTTTCGTTTGAGCGATCGAGCCGATTTGGCATTGGATTGGATGGGCGACGACCGAGTGAGACGGGGGAAGGTGGGATAATATTGTTGGCTATTGGAGTGCGATCGCGAGCGGTTGTGGCTGCATCACCGATCGTCAGGGAGCTACCTGCGTCTGGTGGTGCGATAAAATCGATCGCGCGTTGACCGAAATTCGATCTTTGGGCGTTGGAATTTTCTGTAGGTTGGGTGTTATCGGCATAGCGAGTCAAGATATCATCGATAAAGCTGAGTTTCTCTAGGATTCGCGCCTCATATTCGATATCCTGAGTATATGGATTGATGTCATTGAACCCTGGAGAGTCAAATTGTTGACTGTCAGGCGGTTGGGGATAGTTATTTCCGGTGACTGTGCGACTGGTTTGAAACTCTGCTAGTCGGATGCGGGCAATGTTAAGATATTTACTCAGATCGTTCTGAAAGTAGGTAGCGACTTGATTTGTGGCTGCGGAAATGGCGATCTTTTCACCACCAAAATGCTCATCTTCGATCGCTTTGATCTTCAACGCCGCCTTATAAGCTTCATCCAGTGCTCGATCGGCTGTACGATAAAACCACTGATTTACTTTACGCCAGTATTGAGTTAGTTTGCTTTCCATAGGATTTCGGGGGATGGGGAGTGTGGGAGGTGTGGGGAGTGTGGGAGGATGGGAGCGCGGGGGCATGGGAGAACTCCCAACTCCCAACTAAATCACTATTCACTATCCACCCACTTCACTAAATATCTAATTTGTCACAAGAAAAACAGGTGCGGGGAAAAGCAATTTGGATTGAGGGGGGGACGCGCAGCGGCAAGACGGATGCGTTGGTTGGTCAATTTTTGCAGTGGTTGGATGAGCGGGCTGTGCAGGGCGAACATTCACGGCAAAATGCCAAGATCTTGGTGTTGGCGGGTAATGATGATAGCAAGCGAGATTTGGCGGACAGGTTGAGTGCCAAGACTCATGGGAAGTATCCAATTTTGGCGAAGACGACGATCGGGTTTATTCAAGAAGAGGTGTTGTTATTTTATCCTCTTCTGATTCAGAAATTAAACCTCCCCGCTCATTTTCCACTGAGATTGCGTCCAGAGACGGAGCAGGAACTGGCGACGAAGCTGTGGAAATCTGCGCTGGCGCGGGTGAACTGGCGGGAAATAGCTCCTTCGGAGTACCGATTTGTGCGGCGGATCTTGGATTTGCTCCAATTGGCTGCTTATGGTTGTACACCGTTAGCATCACTACCAGAAATTCTGCTTCAAGGTTTCGGATCTGGGGAGGGGAGTGAGATCTATGGTTGCGTCGAGTCATTAGCGGCTGAGTGGCGGGACTGGTGTCTCGATCGAGGATTGCTGACTTATGGGATTATGACGGAGCTGTATTGGCAGCATTTATTGCCCGATCCTGAATATCGCAGGCGGTTGGGAAATCGATATTGGACGCTACTTGCTGACGATCTAGATGATTATCCAGCAATTGGGCGACAAATTTGTGATGTTTTACTTGATGCGGATGTCTGGTGCGCCTTTAGTTACAATCACGATGGGATGGTACGGCTGGGTTTGAGTGCCGATCCTGAATATTTGTTAGGGGTGAAAGCTAGGTGTATTGAGGTTAATACCGATCCGCGCGCTTTGCTCTACCTTGATTCACTGGCAACACCATTATTTGTCCCTAAATCTAGTACTGCTACCAGCGTCGATGAAATAGTCCGCGCAGTCCTCAATCCAGGGCTGCCGCCGATCTTGCCAGATGGCGTGAAATCGATCGAGACTCGCACTCGTGGCGAAATGCTGCGAGAGACAGCCCTAAAAGCGATCGAATTAATCACAACGGGTAAAGTTGCACCAGCAGATATTGCGATTATCGCGCCTGGATTGGATGCTATTTCTCGATCGACCATTACCAATATTTTCGCACAACATCACATCCCGATTGCCCAGCTCAATGCTCAATTACCCCTCACTAGCGATCCAGGTGTCCGTGCCCTCCTCAGCCTGATGGCACTCACCTATCCCAATTTAGGACAGCTCACCAGCCGCGATGAAATTGCCGATTTGCTCGTCACTCTCAGCCCGATTTATCCATCCCCAAATCCGATGCTGACTTTAATCGATCCAGTCCGAGCGGGCTTACTCGCCGACTACTGTTATGCACCCTCCCTATCCCAGCCGCGCTTGCTACCCTACACAAACTTCCCGCGCTGGGATCGCCTCGGTGCCAGCGTTACTCAGGCCTACGATCGAATCCTCGTTTGGCTAGAGCGAATTAGGGAACAGCAACCCACCCCATTAGACTTGATCGCCGATGCAATTAGCTATTTCTTTCAGCAGGGTAGCTATCTCGCTTTTGACAGGCTGTCTGCCCTGCGCGAACTGATGGAAACAGCTCAACACTACTGGCTCGTCGCCGAACGCACCCACAGCCCTGCCGAGTATTTAGAGTCAGCCCATCAAATCACCGCTCAATTTATCCTCCTGCTCCGTCAAGGCACAATTAGTGCCAATCCCTACCCCATCAGCCAACTCCAGCCCCAGCAGCAAGCTGTCACCCTCTCCAATATCTTCCAATACCGCGCTAGCAAACGATCGCACGCCTATCATTTTTGGCTGGATGTCGGATCTCCGCTCTGGGCGGAAGGTGGAGCCGCGACGCTATATGGTGCTAATCTATTACTTCAAGCGCGGATCTCTGCCGATCGAACCATAACTAAACCCTGGACAGAAGCTGATACCCAGGCTAACGACGAACAGCGGCTGACCCGAATTTTACGGGATTTACTCCATCGGGTATCCGATCGATTGTACCTGTGTAATAGCGATCTGGCGATCGACGGACAAGAGCAAATGGGTACGTTATTAATGCTGGTACATGGCGCGAATCTATCAGATTCGATTTAGGGTTTTGGTTTCGGCTCCGCTCAACCACCGATGGTTGAGCAGAGCCGAAACCAAAACCCATCTATGTATTTATCGAGAACTGACTTAGTACTGAAAATACCTGAAACAAATCATCAATAGATCCAAATGGCTCTCAAATTAATTCTCACTAAAGGCTTACCAGCTAGTGGTAAAACCACCTGGGCAAAGGAATATATTCAAAAATACCCTGAAACTGCCAACCTCTGCAAAGACGATCTGCGGCTTCAACTTGGTAGTACCAATAAACGCGAGAAACGGGTAATCAAAGTCCGAGATTTACTCACAGAACATTATTTTGAAATCGGTTATTCAGTGATTTGGTCGGATACCAATCTCAATCCAGTTCATATCAAACGGGCTACCGAACTAGCCGAGCAGCATCAAGCCAAACTGGTGATTCAAGACTTTACTGATGTCTCATTAGCTGAATGTATCAAGCGCGATCTAGTCAGACCTAATTCGGTTGGACAACAGGCGATCGAGCAGATGTATTATGATTATCTCAACCAGCCAGATCCAGCACCAGCAATCGATCCACAATTGCCCAATTGTTACATCGTTGATGTCGATGGTACCCTCGCAATTAATAATACCCGCCCACCCTTCGCCTGGAATCGAGTCAATGAAGATGCTCTCAATCCTGCCGTCGCCGCATTAGTAGAGAAACTGGGACAAGATACACCAATTATCGTCTTTTCTGGTCGATCGAGTGTTTGTCGCGATCTAACTATTGCTTGGCTGAAACAGCACAATATTAACTATCAGGATCTATTCATGCGTCCAGCCGATGACCAACGCCCAGATGATATCCTCAAATCAGAATTGTACTATACTCATGTCCACGGTAAATACAACGCGATCGGTGTAATAGACGATCGACCAAAAGTTTGTAGAATGTGGCGTAATCTCGGCTTAACTGTATTCCAAGTTGGTAATCCTGACTATGAATTTTAGCTAAGATTTGAGTTGAAAGTATTAATAAATAGCCCTCTAAATCAACTGATTTAGAGGGCTTGTGATGAGCTGATTATTAGTTTTTACCAACCTTCAACTTGCAGCTTGCAGTCTAGCGCGTGCGCGTTTGAAAGCTTGAGTCGCTTGTAGCTGTTCTTGACGAGTACCCGACTGAGTACTAGCTACTTTTTGTTCGGCTTCAGTTAGTTCTTTTTGAGCTTGTTCTTTATTAATTGATTCACCCAGTTCAGCACCGTTAACTAATACAGTTACTTCATTATTATCAACTTCAGCAAAACCGCCCATTAATGCGATCGGAATCCATTTATCTTTACCAGATTTCACCCGCATTACCGCAGTATCCAGTGCGGTTAAAAGTGCCGAGTGACCAGTCAAAATACCCAATTGACCAGTTGTGCTGGGTAAAATTACTTCGTCTGCGGTGCCGTCCCAGACAGTCTTATCCGGTGCAATTACTCTTACTGTTAATGTCATCTTTTATAGTTAGTTTTTATAGTTGAGTTCGATCTTGACTACGGCGGAGATTTTACATCCCAACTCCCTCTTGTAAGGCTGCCGTATATACACAAGTCTTGCTGAGTTGATGCGTAGATCCATAGCCCACCCAACCTCCCCTTTCCAAGCTACGGTGTATACACAAGTTGGATGGACTTCGTTTCGAGATCTAGATCCCCCCTAACCCCCTTTTTAAGGGGGGAACCGGATCCGGAAGTCCCCCTTTTTAAGGGGGATTTAGGGGGATCTCTAGAGTTTTCGCTTTTCTCCAGACTTGTGGATACACCGCAGCCTTTCCAAGGGGAGGAACTAGGTTATCATTGACTACATTCAACTTAACATGAGCCAAAGTTCCACTTGAAAAGTGGAACTTTTGTCTCCTCCCCTGCCTTGTGCGTCATCTCCTTCAGGGGATTGCTTTTCCGGCTCCCTCCCCTTTATAAGGGGAGGGCTGGGGTGGGGTAGAGATCTCCGCTACAACTCTATCCTTTCAACAGCTTCTCACCCTTAGCGCGTGCTTCTGCAATGTCGCCAACCAGGTAGAAAGCTTGCTCTGGTAAATCGTCCATTTCACCAGCCAAGATCGCTTTGAAGCCTTTGATGGTGTCTTCGAGTTTGACGTACTTACCAGGAGATCCGGTGAATACTTCAGCAACGAAGAAGGGTTGGGAGAGGAAGCGTTCTACTTTACGAGCACGGGAAACAATCAGACGATCTTCTTCTGCTAGTTCATCCAAACCGAGAATCGCAATGATATCTTGCAATTCTTTGTAACGTTGGAGGGTAGACTGGACGGCACGAGCAGTATCGTAGTGATCGGCACCAACGATCGATGGTTGGAGCATGGTGGAGGTAGAATCAAGTGGATCTACTGCTGGGTAGATACCCTTTGATGCTAGACCACGGGACAATACAGTAGTACCGTCCAAGTGAGCAAAGGTTGTTGCTGGAGCGGGGTCGGTTAAGTCATCCGCAGGTACATATACCGCTTGAACGGAAGTGATCGAACCTTCTTTGGTGGAAGTGATTCGCTCTTGCAAGTCACCCATATCTGTACCCAGAGTAGGCTGATAACCCACCGCAGAAGGCATCCGACCCAAGAGTGCCGATACTTCGGAACCAGCTTGAACGAACCGGAAAATGTTGTCGATGAACAGCAGTACGTCTTGCTTGTTGACATCACGGAAGTATTCCGCCATTGTCAAGGCCGCCAACCCAACGCGCATCCGTGCTCCAGGCGGCTCGTTCATTTGACCGTAGACGAGGGCGATTTTGGAGTTGCCGAGGTTTTCTTTGTCGATTACGCCGGATTCCATCATCTCGTTGTAGAGATCGTTTCCTTCGCGAGTCCGTTCGCCGACACCGCCAAATACGGACACACCACCGTGATTGGTCGCGATGTTGTTGATCAATTCCATCATGATGACGGTCTTGCCTACGCCAGCACCACCGAACAGACCGATTTTACCGCCCCGACGATAGGGAGTGAGCAAGTCGATGACTTTGATTCCGGTTTCAAATACGGAAGGCTTGGTTTCGAGTTCGGTTAATTTTGGAGCTTCGCGGTGAATTGGCGATCTTTCCTCAGTATTAACTGGACCTTGTTGGTCTACAGCTTCACCCAGTACGTTAAAGATCCGACCCAGGGTAGCTGTTCCGACTGGAACGCTAATTGGTGCGCCCAGGTCGATTACGTCCATCCCACGGACTAATCCGTCGGTGGTACTCATCGCAACGGCACGAACTTGGTTGTCACCCAGAAGCTGTTGAACTTCACAAGTCACAGACACATCTTGTCCAGCTTCATTTTTGCCTTCGATCTTGAGGGCACTATAAATTTGGGGCATTTTGCCACCAGTAAATTCTACGTCTACAACTGGACCAATAACTTGGGTAAGTTTACCCACGTTGGTTTTTTCTGCGGTGCTAGCCATGTGCCGTTACTACTACTTATTATTGTGTGATTTTGTCTATAGCGATTCGAGCAACAAACCAGATCGATTACCTCTCTGCGTAGGCAGACGCTCCGCGTTGGCGTAGCCTGCGCTTTGCGCTTACGGCGCGGCTGTTGCAGGGCAAACGCTCCGCTACCGCCAACGGTCTGTTGGTTTAGAGATCGATTCAGTGATTAGCCAAATCTATCTTTAGTTTGTTAGCTACTCTTAATATTTTGCAATGCTATGGTTTAGTCTATCACCGAACGCGCACGGTGCTGTGGGTATTTTTGGGCATTGGGAATATAGCTTACTCAATTCCCAATGCCCAATGTACGACGGCGGGATAATAGACCAGTGATCCGCTATTTTCGCTCTTTGCTACTGCCTGTTTTCGATCTAGGTAGGTGCGTAATTTGGCGCGGATCGATCGATTGTCCAATGCGGTGAGTACCTGCGTTGCTGACTGATATCGATCTCCCAGGGGCATTTGGGTCATCTTGTTGATGATTTCGAGTAAGCCAGTACTGATATTGAGAGCCTCTGCCCACATCAATTCGCAAGTATAGGGATCGGTCGCAAATTCACTGGGCTGCTTACCTGTGAGTAAATAAATGCAGGTCATGCCCAATGCATAGATATCACTGGCATAAACTGGATAGTTTGCTAGCTGTTCGGGTGGTGCAAAGCCAGGTGTGCCCACAGCAGTGCTATATTCAGCACTTGTCTGGATGCTAGCGATGGGAGACAGATCTTTGACAGCACCAAAATCCACCAGTACAAAACGGCGATCTGTTTGGCACAAGATAATATTCTGCGGCTTGATATCGCGATGAATCAGATGGTGGGAGTGAATATACTCCAACAATTTCAGCATCTGAATCAAAAAGCTTTCGACTTCTGCTTCAGTCAGTTGATGTTGGTTATTCACAAGTTGTGACAGAACAGTCCCTGGAATATACTCTTCGACGAGGTAGCAGTCCTCATCAATCTGAAAATAATCTAGTAGCGTCGGCACACAAGCATGACTGCCCAATCGACTCAGCATCAGCGATTCTAGCCCAAACTGGTCGCGGGCGATCGAAACTAATTTTGGGTCGGTAAAGATCGGCGCGAATTTCTTGACTACGCAGAATGGCTGCTCCGGTAAATAAATATTTCGAGCTAAAAATGTGACCCCAAAACCACCTCTACCTAATAATGACTGAATCGAATATCGTTTCGAGAGAATCTCCGCCGTACCTGCTTCACAGCTTTCTACCTGCAACACTAGTTTATCTCGTGCGGAGCTATTTACTGGAGTAGGTAGAATCGTTACAGCATCGGTCATGAGCAAATTAATTGTTTCCAGAATAACGGCTGAATCAAAATTGGACGATCGCCAACACTTCAATATGATACTTGGTGGGCTGTTGCATCTTCTAAGCCAATTCAAGTATTTTTGATTCTCAATAAACATTCGTTTAGCTATGCTCACTGATATCTGAAGATGCAACTGGAGACATTTTCAAACTCAGAATTAATAATATTGACAAATATTCTAGTGTACTTTTCCCGCAATAGTCTGCGACCTAAGGGAGTTACCTGATGAGTATAACCAGCATTTTTCCAAATTTGAGTTTTACCCGTTGACTCGACTCGATCTGTTCCTCCCTTTTCACTCTGACCCTAATACGTCCAGCATCTGTTTTAAACTACCGATATCGAAATCGATCGAACATTATCACGAATTTTATCTGTATCGATCGATAATTAAGGTAACGACAATTCATGAATGGGACATACCTCAATTGTGAATTGCGATCGGTGTTATCAAAACTCGACCGACACCCATTACACGCCAATTAGCAGATCGTTCCAAGCACGATCGGATGTCAATATCAATTCTTTAGAGGAGCCGTCCAATCTTCAATTGACAAACCTGATATTTGTCCAAAATCAGATAAATTTCTTGTTAATAATTTTGCTTTGTTGACAATGGTTATTGCGGCAATCTTTAAATCCATTGTTCATAACCTTGGATAAATTTTTCTCAGGCGATTAAATTCCTTAACTGCGTCTAAATCGAACTCGATTACTGGAATGGCGCAATAATTCATCAGTTGATTTTTGAGCTGTTTATACGCTTCGACTTGCTTATCTTCTGATTGTGCTTTTGAAATGTAGCTCAACCATCCGCGCATCTGCTCCTCGTAGCTGATAATAGTCGTTGAAATCTGAGCTGGATCGACCGCCAACATTCGCTGTAACAACGGTTGTGCATTAGCTCCTTTACGCTCTAAAACGCTAAGATGGTCTGTGTCTAAGATATCCATTTATTCATCTATTGCATCCACAGCAGTTGTCCGATCGGATTCTCGATACTCGTGTCCCAATTTCATTGCTTCATCATAAGCAGAATTTTCAACAAAGGTTCCAGCTATTTTTTCCCACCAAGGCAAATCGGCTAAGTTTGGCTCGATTTTACGTTTCAGCCGATCGACTTCAGCTTCTAACAATGTCAGCCGTTCTTCTAATTGCTCTTGCATAATCTGTTTATCCCTTTTCGCTCTGACTCTATTATATCCAACATTCGATCGAACTACCGATCGATCGACCCTACCACCAAATAGATCGATCGCACTAAAACTCGTCCTTCGTAGAATTACCCCTACCTTTATTTATGAGAGATCCGAACGGGATGATGCTCATCCATTTCCCATTGCACGGGATTATTGATGATATATTGTCGAATTATCTGACAATCTTCCTCGCTCCGAATCACCCGTTCATAATAATTACGTTGCCAGAGAGATCCTTCTATTTCACGTTTTTGATTAATTGCCTTAGCTGTCAACATTTTAAATCTGCCAACTACTTTAGGTAAAATCATTTTTCGACGAGCTTTAATATCATCGACATCTAAATCTTTGTAAATTTCGATTGACTCTAGAGATTTATTAATCGAGATAATTGCATGAAAATGATTTGGCATAATGATATATTCATTGAGATCTATATCTGATACTCGATTCTCCGCAGGAGAGGCTACGCCAACGGGTAAATTTTCCCAAACATCCCTCACGATCGAACCATATTCATTTAGAATCATCTGCCCATCATGAATTTCTCCCAACAGACATTCACGATCGCGGACACAAATGGTTATAAAATAGGCTCCATCCGCTGAATAATCATAACCTTTCAACCGGATCGATTGCCGAAGGCACGCTACGCGAACGACGCGATCTATTATTGGACATTATTACAAATTTTGTCTATTAATCTATCAATTTGGGCATAGATCGAGCAATTGAGGTAGGGGCAATTCATGAATTGCCCCTACCTCAATTGCGAGTCGATTTCGAGACGTTCGATCGATAATATTTCGATCGCGTACCACCACTGAATTGTAAATCAGATTGCCGTTCGCGAAGCGTCTCGCTCCAGAAGGCACGCTACGCGAACGATACAATCTCAAATCGAACGTTATCGCAAATTTTATCTGTGCCCGTCGAAAACCCTCGGTAGGGGTAATTCATGAATTACCCCAGACTCAATCGAGTGTCAATATCGATCAAATAATTGGTCATAATCGGAGGTCAGCTTTTAATATTCAAGTCTTTCTATACTAATGTACAACTCTGCGTTTATTCTTGCTAATTTAGAAATTGCTTCAGGCTTATCAAATCCGAGAATGAAGGCATTTTTTTGACCATCTAGTTGAATATGGACAGATGTTTTCAATTTGTTCTCTAAGCAATAAGTTGATATTTTTTCAAGATTATTTTCAAATTCTTTAAATAATCTATTAACTGTATCACTAAAGCTAAAGCAAGCTTCACTTGGAAGTTCAAATCTCCATTCTTCTTTACTTATATCTGGAACTTGAGCTATTATTTCTGGCTTGGCTGTCCACGTAGATGTTGATCGGACACCAAATACTGTGTCTAACTCATTCGCTAAGAGCTTATCTCCACCAACCGTAATACCTATTGCCATCGAGCCACTGGGTTTATCCATTTAACGTTACCTCACTTGTGCAGTTATATTGTAGTTTTATTCAAGTACCTACTTTTTACCTGATACTGGATAAACATCTTTTACCTCTTGTAAACTCATAGACGTATCTGAAATAATTGAAGTGTCAGATATTTTCACTAAAATGACACTGCTTTTACTTTTATTTACATAAATATTGAAAAGTGACCCTGAACTACCCACACAGTCTATTTTAAAAGCATGAATATCAATTTGATTTTCATCACTTTTCTGTAAAGGGCTGTAATCACCAATGTTTTTATTACCTTTCGATCCACACGATGCTTTTCCTGCAATTACTAGCACTTTATTCTCTGCAAATGCTGCTGATGCTATTACATGAGGCACTGCTAATATGAAGCTCATTAGCCCAATCAATATAGTTTTAGATAATTTTTTCATAATTTTGTCCAAAGATAAATAGCATGTATAAGTAAAATACATTACCTGTAAAATATTATCAAATTATATTCTAAACAAATATAGAAAAAGAATAGGTGCTTAACTACTATTTAATAATTCTTGAGCATTCAACAAGAGAGTGTCTGAAAAGGGTAGGTATAAATAAGAGATGTATGGTGGGCAGTGCCCACCATCTATACTTCAGGCGATAATCAGGCTTCTACTGGTTGGTTTTTCGCCACTCTACCCAACTCTAAGCACTAAAGTATTTAGCAGTCGGATGATAGACAATCAACGCAGTCGTAGACTGCTCAGGATAGAGCTGCTCGCTCTCATCCATCGTCATCCCCATCCGCTCGGTACCCATAATCTCCAACTGCTTGAATTGATCCGCCACATTTGGACAAGCTGGATAGCCGAAACTATACCGCGAACCTTGATAGCGTTGCGCCAACATATCGCGAATATTATCTGGCTCTAACTCGCCATAACCCAACTCCTTACGGATGCGGGCGTGTCCCCATTCGGCTAAACCTTCAGCCATTTGGACAGCCATGCCGTGGAAGTAGAGATAGTTGGCATAGTTATCGGCTTTGAATAACACTTGGGCTTTTTCGCTGGCGACTTCGCCCATGGTTACGGCTTGCATCGGGAATACGTCGAATTTATTTTCTGACAGGGGGCGGAAGAAATCAGCCAGACAGAGGCGACGCAGGGATTTTTGGCGGGGGAATGTCCAGGTGATGAGGGGGGTGGCTGTTTGGGGGGTTAAGCCTTGCTCGATGACGCTGGGATCGTAGACGTGGACGGAGTTACCTTCGGCTGTACAGGGGAAGTAGCCGTAGATGAGTTGGGGTTCTAGCCATTCTCCGGTGAGGATTTTGGCTTTCCATTCTGCGAGGATGGGGTGGACTTTATCAGCGAGGAATGCGTCGTATTCTTCGCGAGTTTGGTCTTTGGGTTTGCGGAATTGCCATTGTCCGGCGATCAGGGCTTGGAGATCCATGTGCCAGAATAAATCTTCGAGGGAGATTTCATCTTTGAGGATTTTGGTGCCCCAGAATGGTGGTGTTGGCCGATCGATGTCTAATCCTACCGCTTCCGATCGCACTGTATCGATTACAACTGGTTCGTTACTCTCGATTTGCGCTTTGGGTGCTTCAACTTCGGCGGCGACTTTAATTGGGTTGCCATCTTCATCGAGGAAACCGTGGGTGTCATCCCATTTGTTGCCCTGTTTGGCGGGCATGAGCGCGTCCATAAAGTTCAGATCGGCAAAAGCATCTTTGCCGTAGATTACCTGTCCGTTGTAAGCATTCTGGCAATCGCTGTAGACAAATTTGGGGGTGAGAGCAGCACCGCCGAGGATAATCGGGATTGTGATGCCTTTTTCGTTGAAGGCTTCGAGATTATCTTTCATGAAGGCGGTGGATTTTACCAGCAGTCCGCTCATGGCGATACAGTCGGGTTTGTGGGTTTCGTAGGCTTGAATAATCGCTTCGACGGATTGTTTAATCCCCATGTTGATTACTTCATAACCGTTGTTGGTGAGGATGATATCGACGAGGTTTTTACCGATATCGTGTACGTCACCTTTGACGGTGGCAATTACGAATTTACCCTTGGCATTACTCACGCCTGCGTCGGCTTTGTCCATGTGGGGTTCGAGTAAAGCAACGGCGGCTTTCATGGTTTCGGCAGATTGCAAGACGAAGGGGAGTTGCATCTGCCCAGAACCGAACAGTTCGCCGACAACTTTCATGCCGTCGAGGAGATAGGTATTGATTACATCTAATGGCGGATATTTCTCGATCGCTTTCATCAGATTTGCTTCCAATCCTACCCGTTCGCCGTCGATAATATGGCGGGTAAGTTTTTCTTCGAGCGGGAGTTTATCATCCTCAGCTTTATCGCGTTTGGTGCTGACACCTTCAAACATTGTGGTAAGCAAACCGAGCGGGTCATAGGTGCAAATATCTCCGTCGAATTGACGGCGATCGTAAATCAGATTCCGACAAATCTCTTGATGTTCGGGAGATATTTTAGCCAGTGGTAAGATTTTATTTGGGCTAACAATTGCTGCATCCATCCCCGCATTCATACACTCATGCAAGAACATCGAGTTCAATACTTGACGCGCAGCCGGATTAAGACCGAAGGAAATATTCGATAGTCCTAATAAGACGTGACATTGAGGTAAATTATCGCGAATCATTTTAATTGATTCGACGGTGGCTTTACCATTTTCCCGATCTTCTTCGATTCCGGTTGAAATTGGCAGTGCTAAAGGATCGAAGAATACTTCATAAGCAGGGATACCATACTCTACTGCTGCTCGGTAGGCACGTTGAGCGATCGCAAATTTCCGCTCGGCGGTGCGTGCCATCCCTTCTTCATCGATCGTCCCAATTACTATTCCGGCTCCATATTTCTTGGCAATTTCCAATACTTTATAGAAACGTTCTTCGCCATCTTCATAGTTAGTTGAGTTGAGTAAGCATTTACCTCCCGCAACTTTTAATCCAGCTTCCATTTTCTCCCACTCAGTGGAATCCAACATCAGCGGCAAACTGACGTTATTGACGACGCGCGAAACAACTTCGTGCATGTCCTTAACACCATCCCGTCCGACATAATCGACGTTAACATCGAGGATATGGGCACCTTCTTTAACTTGTGATTTAGCGAGTGAAACTAAACCATCCCAGTTTTCTTCATTTAATAGATCGCGACATTTTTTAGAGCCACTCGCATTCAACCGTTCGCCGATAATTAGGAACGAATTATCCTGATGGTAAGGTTGGATCGACATCAGTGAAGATGCCGCTGGTTCAAAGACAGGCGTGCGTTCTTTGACTTGGAGTGTCGAACCAATTTCAGCCAAAGCTTTGATATGTTCTGGACGCGTTCCACAGCAACCGCCAATTACCTGAACACCCCAATCTTCGACGAACTTATACATCGCCAATTTGAGTTCGACAGGCGTTAACTTGTAATGAGCGTGTCCGCCAATATTTTCTGGTAATCCCGCATTTGGCACACAAGAAACTACGAATGGTGATTGCTCACACAAGTGCTTAATGTGGGGAGCCATTAAATCTGGCCCAGTCGCACAATTTAAGCCTAAAATGTCGATCGGGAATGGTTGTAGTGCTGTTAATAATGTCGCAATATCACTACCCGACAACATCGTCGCCTGGGGATTTTCAAATGTCGCCGACACCATAATGGGGATTCGAGCACCCTTATTTTTAAAAACCACCTCCAATCCATTGATTGCTGCCTTAATTTGCAGCACATCCATGCAAGTCTCGATTAGAAATAGATCCACACCACCGTCATACAAGCCCGTAGCCTGTTCGGTGTATGCTTGCTCTAGTTCTTCATAGCCGATGTGTCCGATCGAGGGTAGTTTAGTACCAGGACCGATCGAACCCGCTACAAATCGCGGTTTCTCAGGGGTTGAAAATTCTGCCGTACATTTTTTAGCTAGTTCGGCAGCAGTCTTGTTGAGATAATAAACTTGGTCTTCTAAGCCGTACTCTGCAAGCGTTTGATAAGTACCACCAAAAGTATCCGTCTCAATCACATCGGCACCAGCAGATAAAAAATCCCGATGGACGATGGCTACTGCTTCGGGTTTCGTATGGACAAGGTATTCATTACAACCTTCATATTCAGCACCACCGAAGTCTTCAGCGGTCAGGTTTTGAACCTGAAGATTGGTACCCATTGCACCGTCAAAGACGATCACAGGACGTTCGGGACTATGAAGCCGCGCGAGAAATGAACTGGTCATATAATTACTAAAATAGGGGCTTATCTCAGCGATCGAGATATCGATAAGATCCCTTAACTACTTGTAGTTCGGGCTATCAGCCTCTATTATAATGAAGTTTGACATGTACATTCATCATAAAGTGTCTTACCCTAGCTGAACACTCGGTCACAATCTGTTGGGACACATAAATTCAGCCAAAGCTCAAAGCCAAAGGCTGACTGAGAAAAAGGAGATTATACCTGTAATCTAACTCTGACTGGACGATTGATGTTGCTCCGATCGACAGCAGGCACTTTTCGATCGAGGCTACCAGATATACTTATTTGCGTAAACAGCTTGCGGCACCATTAATTTAGCAAGAAGTGGGTGATGGGGCAAATTATCACAATACCCCAATCCCCAACTGATGAAATTAATTGCTGCCAGTAAAGATAACTTCAGGAAACTTGAGTTGAGCTTCAGGCAAGGGACGACCTTTACCTTCTTCTTGCCAATAGTTAATTACTTCAGTAGCTTGGTTGAGAATGCCAACCCGATCGACTTCAGCGATCCAGTGTTTCGCTTCGAGTTCAGCCTTCAGTTGTTCCCAAGCATCATTACGCGGCCAGAAAAAATAAGCGGTAAGCGGACTCAATCCTTTGCCAACTACTTGGTCTACAGCCAAAGCAACGTTCTCATCCAGCCAGAGAACTTTCAAGATAAATTTGGATAATGTTACTGGTAACGTTTCAGTGATAGTTTCGGTCATATTTGCTTACTAGTTCGGCACACAATCTATTATTGTATCATCAGTATGGTAAATTTTGAATGAATCTAGTGGCAGGATTGAGATGAGCGCGATTGTTGTATTTGATATTGATGGCGTGATTCGTGATGTGGGTAGCTCCTACCGTCGCGCACTGGCGGATACAGTGGCAGAATTTACAGATGGAGCCTATCGCCCGACGGCAGTAGAAATTGACATGCTCAAAGGTGAAGGGATTTGGAATAACGACTGGGAAGCCTCACAGGAATTGATTTATCGCTATTTCGAGCAGCAGGGGCGGACTCGATTGGCACTAAACCTCGATTATGCTCAACTTGTCGCTTACTTTCAGACCAAATATCGCGGCACAGATTCAGTAAACTGGAATGGCTACATCTGCAATGAACCCATCCTCGCCAGTCTTGAATACTTTTGCTCGCTTACTGCTGCACATATCCCTTGGGGCTTTTTTAGCGGTGCCACCAGAGGATCGGCTAGTTATATCCTCGAACGGCGATTGGGCTTAGATGCACCCATCTTAGTGGCAATGGAAGACGCACCAGGTAAGCCAGATCCGACTGGTTTATTTCTGACAGTTGCTCAGTTGGGAGCACGACATGAAAATATTGACTTGCTGCCGATCGTCTATGTCGGAGATACAGTCGCTGATATGCAGACAGTCATCAAAGCTAGAGCAGTGCAAACCGATCGAGACTTCATTGCCGTGGGCGTATTGCCACCGCATATTCTCACAGTAGCAGAGCTAATAGATGACTACCGAGAAAGCTTAGTTCGATCGGGTGCAACGATCGTCATCAATAACGTCCAGGAATTAACGCCCGAGCTGATTAACTCGCTCTAGCAGCTAATTTTAATCCAAGGTACAGGAATCGAACCTGTCTAGAGCTTCCGCTCGCGGATTATGAGTCCGTCAATTCTAGCTTTGCCCAAACCTGCCGCCAGAGTCAATAATCGCCAAAAACCAGAGTTAGCAATCTTTAGTCACTTTCCTAATTTTACAAATTGTGCGAAAATCGTAAAATCAGGTGAGTTTTATTAGGCACAGGTTAGGCATGGATTTTAAAGATGTAGACCAGACTATTGAGCGCGCAAATGCTAAAAAGGAGATCGTCGGACTACCGATTAGAATCGTTCGACAAAACAAAAAACTGTACCTGCGAGGGACTTTTCCTTCCAAGACTGGTGGAGTTCCCTCGCAATATCGATATGCCCTCAATTTGGATGCTAATGTCCATTTAATCTCAATTGCCGTAACTAAGGCGCGCGAAATTGGGATGAAGTTGGCTTTGGGAGAATTTAAGTGGGAGATAGAACAACCGATCGCAATTGCACCACCAATTCCGAAGATTGTGACGATTGGACAATGGGTCGCAGAATTTGAGCGAAAACACTGGACAACAAAAGAGCGTACTCAAGATCAATACTCCGGACACTTTTTGAGAAGAAAAATGATCGAGCGGGACAAAAAAAGCAATTCATCGCTTAAAGTACAAGTAGAAACCAAGTACGAGATGAATCGCTCTATGGACATTGTACAGAACCTGCTTACAAAAGTGGGTAATTTAGCAAACCGCAACGCCAGTTCTTAGCCAGCCTATTTGTGACGTTGTTTGTGGTATGCGGCAAGGCAAATTTCACAAATCTCAGTCGGTATGGAGAGTATAGTGAACGAACATATCGTCGCCAGTATCGAAAATCCTTTGACTTTATCCCCTTCCATGCACAAACAATAGCGGCAGCGATTGAACCCAGTCGAGAGCAGATTGCGCAGGGCAACCGCACACGTTTCTTAACAATTGCGACAATCTAAGAGGTGACTATGTTTAAAGCACTAAGCACAGTCTTGAGATAGTTATCGTCCCATCCCGCCTTGAGTCGTTTGGTCTTAACACCAACCTTCGTTTTTTT
>JANXVE010000180.1 GCA_025351825.1 Chamaesiphon sp. 341R_metabat_111
TTGCCCTTGGGCGTTTTGGGCTGAGGGCGGAAGGGCACCATTACTCCATCTGCGGCGATAGCTAACTGGAGGGCGGCAGTTACTTCATCGAGGCTTTCGGTGGGCATTGATTCGCCTTGGAGATATTGTTCTAATTGTTCGTCTAATCTTGACTTAGCTTTGGCTCCATATCTCTCTACCCAGTTCCACAAGGTGCTGGCACTGACGGTAATGCCTGTACATTGATGCAACATCCAACTGGATAGCTCATAAGGCATCACAATACTGAGCAAGCATCCTAGTCGAATTAGTTCTTCGCTACTAGATTGATAGGGCGTAATCCCTAATGCTCGATCTAACGGCACACTCAAACTGACTTTACAGGTTTTAGTCGTGCATTTTCCTACTCTTCGCTTTCATTTGATGCACCCAATTAACGTGGACATTTGGCGCGGGCGGAATCCTTTCGACCGAATCTGTTTTTGACAGCCAGTACATTTATGCCAATTAGTTGGTTCTATGGCTCGGTTGTTGAGTTCTTGTTCTACTGCCAACCGTGCAAATAGCAATCCCAGCTGTAATCCGAGCCAAATCAATTCCGGTAATGTGATGGCTTGACGCAACTGTTCGCAGTTAGATGTCCATTCGGCTAAATCTGGATATAAGCTCTCTAGATGTTGTACAGTCATAGTCAATTTGTTTTTTGTTGCGGATGGAGTAATTCTCTCATCCTTTTTTACTTTTTGACCCCTCCCACAACCACTAGATGCGCCCTTTTCGATGTTTTAACCACCAATCCTCTAACACATCAACCATGAAGTCACTGGTCACTTTTGATGTGGTGAAATAGTAAAATAACTCATCTAATTCTGGCAAGAAAAGACCATATGGAGTAACTTTTCCCTTTGAATTAAAGTCGTGGTCGTTCCCTTCTGCCTCTGCACGAGTCTTTCCTCCTCTAGAAAAATTACCAACTTTTACCGTCGCTTTCGCATCTAATGATAGTCTTAATATTGTTGGATCATCTTTTGCTTGTTTGTTCACGATCGTTAGTTGACCGAAAATTGGATCGGTCATTTCAACTTTGCTTGGGTCGGTTGCATGGTCGGGAAACCCGACCGCACCGACTCCGCTTTTAAAGGTTTTGTTTTCCCCACTTTACTTGGATAGTATCCCAACTGATTCATTCGAGTCCGAATTGTTTCTTCGCTGGGCAATTCTTCTGTGCTGTATCCTTTTTGGGCGATCGATTGACGGCGAACTTCTGCCGTACTGATTCGAGTGTATAAACGATTTGTCTTAAACTTTGGATCTGTTTGACTTTGACTATCTACTATGTTTTTAATGTCAACTAGTAAGTTTGGTAAACGATCTTCTGTTAGCCTTCTTCCTCGTAAATCAAATGCGTCCACACACACGATTCCACTCTCTACTTCTCGCTTTCCTTTCCGAATTAGGTCTCGGTGCCAACCCAGTTCTCTTTCTGCTAATCTCTGCCCTCCTATTCCTAATTCCTCCACCGTTTGCGCCATGAACCGACGACGTTCATGACCTTTCAATCGTTCGGCTGCCTCTTTAAATAATGTTTTGAGTCCGTCTGTGAGTTCCAACATTGCTAGGATCTTCTCGCTGTATAGATTCTTAATCTATCTTACTACAGCGATCCTATTTGAGTTACTGAGTTTTACCTCGCTCAAATCCCTTCCCAGACTGGAGCTAGTGATCGCAACTGATTTAGGATTGCTATGTCCTGGAACTATTTATTTGTTGGAAGTCCCTTAGTCTAGAGAGTGATGTCCACAAATTTGCCGCCGCTGTCAGAAGTCACTGGAGTATTGAGAATCAACTCCACTGGATTTTGGATGTAGGTTTTGGTGAAGATGCTGCTCAGAGCTGCTCTGGATACAGTGCTGAAAATCTTGCAGTCATCCGTCATATTGGCATCAATTTACTTTCAAGAGACAAAAAAAGTCGGGTAGGTGTTAAAACTAGACGACTCCAAGCAGGATGGGATGACAACTATCTCCAAACCGTACTTAGTGCCTTAAACATTGTCACTTCCTAGCTTTTAGGAATTGTTACAAAACGTGTGCGTTTGCCCTGATCGGCAATGCCTCCAGATTGATCGTTCAAAAGCAAATATTTCAAAATCTCGCGATTGTCGTAGACATAGGCATAATTAGGATTGATTTGAATGGCGCGGTTGTGAGTTTGACCATAAGCTACTGTTGATACCTTGTATCACAATTTTGATACTCAATTGGGAAAAGACATTGCTGAAACTCTATCAGGACAAAGGTCGTAAGGTAGTATACAACTTTATTATCTCTGTCTGGATGGACAGCACAGTAAAAGTATACAACTTTATTTTCAGAAAACCGAGAAAATGCAATGACAAATCAGTTCTTCCAGGCTCTAAAAGTATACAACTTTATTATGTTTTACACAAAATTGTAAAAATACAATAAAATCGCGTAATAATTAATAAAGTTACATGCCAGATTCCGTAAGTGTACAGCATTTACGGAACTTTCATATAAAAGCATGAAAATAAAATATATATCTGTGGTGTCGCAGATCGAGGAGTCTCAGTAGCAATTTGGAGATACGATCGTCAAAACTGAAGCTCGACATGTGGCTGATGGATTTCTGCGAATGCTGGCGGTTTTTGCTCAGTTGTCTAAAGAGCAAATGGGTCAGCGCGACTGTGCGATCTGTCAGTTGTTGTGAGACAATGGTTTGAGAAGAGGTAAAGTTGTATAACTCGAAGCTTGCGCGTCGATATTCGACGATCGATTTAATTCCCTACCTCAAGAAGGTAGATTAATGATTCTAGGTAAAGGGACATCAGAATTTGAGTACATTGATGATTTATGATGATAATCGCCATCAATTGCAAGGTAAGGCTAGTGAATAGTTGGGTGAGCTATTAGATTAATTAAGTTGAGTCATAATATTGCTATTTTAGCTAGACACCGTAAAATAATCTAATGATTAATTCTCCTTCAACTAACGAAGAACCTTCGATCCAGGAAAGCTTACTTCAACTTTCTATTCAGTTAGAACATCCTCTAGACTTAGCATCAGCAGAGCAAATTTACCAAAATGCGCTGGGTTTACTCCAGCACATTTCTCCCGCACATGTGACGTTAGCTCGTGTCGCAGCCACACTATTGGTTTACCATGTCCTAGATCCAAATACTGAAGAGCTGCAATGGTTTAAGAATCAAATTGAGCAATGTCTAGATGAAGAAGAGGTGGAGGAATTAATTGAATCTATTCATCGCACGGATGCTTTGTAATGTGATTAGTCATTGAGGTGTCTGAATCTCCCCGCACACTTTTCGCATCTGTAAGCTTTTCAATATAGGGCATAAACTTCTTCCTTAGATTTTTCTGGTGAAATTTCTTCCGTCACCAATATTTTACGTGTTCTCTGTGCGATGGTATCTCGTGGCACACTGAAGTATGTAGCTGCATTACTCATATCCAAAGATAATAAACGAGCTTCACCCAGATCGAGGACTTTTTTAGGCTTTGAAGGTTTTATTGCTTGTGCTTTGATAATTTCACTAGCAACAGCCCTGGCTAGTAGTGGAGGTACACTATTACCAATTTGACGACATCCATGCCATTTTGTTGAATGAAGACGGAACCAGTCTGGATAAGAATGCAACCGAGCCGCTTCCCTGACTGTAATTACTCTTGCAAAAAAGGGATGAATCGGACGGGGTGATGTATGCGCTCCTTTGGCACTATCAGTACCAGCCCGCAATGTATTGCAAATACCGTTAGGTTCTAACTTCCGAAATCGACTAATTGATTCGGTTTTACCTGGGAGCGTGGCTTCAAATCGACTGCGAGAGGAGTCGGCATGTTCAGTACGTGAACTACAGGTAAGAAGATCGACCGAAAACTTACGTAGATAGCTATAATCATCAGGATCCCGATCGAAACCCCTTAATTTTCTTGCATAAAGGCTAGTTGTCTCCCATTCACAGGAGACGCTATCTGTATGGTTGAGTAGATCGAAATTATCAGCGTTTGGTAAATCGCCAATCGCATCCTGAACCGTAATTCTATTATTCTGTGGTTCTGGATAGTTGGGTGATTTCAAACCTTTGCGAGTACCTACTAAAAATAGCCGCCGCCGATCCTGGGGTACGCCATAATCGGCGGCATTCAATACTTGATATGGTGTCAAAACATCATAACCAGCAGCCCCTAATGCTGCGATTAACTCATCGAGAAACTGAGCGTGTTTACCAAGAGTTAAACCTTTAACATTTTCAAACACACAATATTTAGGGTTCAATTCTTGAACGATTCGCACGTAATGAAATACTAGCTGATTCCGTGGATCGTCAAAAACTCGTTTGCCCATTAGGGAAAACCCTTGACATGGCGCACCACCAAACACCACATCAACATCTTTATTCCCTAAATTTGCTCGACGACGGATTTCATTACCAGAGAGATCGATAACACTAGCGCAAATAGTGGCAGCATCAGGAAAGTTGTACTCATGCGTCGCACAATGAATCGGATCGATTTCTACTGCTGCAACAATGTCAAACCCAGCCTGCTCAAAACCCAGAGACATCCCCCCAGCACCAGCAAAAAGGTCAATTCCGATCGGTCTGTTCATATGATTGGGACTTTTAACGATGGGATCGAGCACTGTACCCTATTATCTTACCAGTAGTTAAATAGATCGCTCCTGCCAACCCCTCGATCGCCCAAACAGGGTTTCAAAATTCGATCGATCCCTCCAGGTGCCGATAACTTTTTGAGATCGTTCGTTAAGATCTGTTGAATCGATCGGGGATTACTAGTAAAGATGATGTTGTTTAAAGTACCAGGTAGACCGATCGCAAAAGTATCACCACGCCCTCGATCCCACCGATCTAAATATTCGAGTGGGTTGATACCAAATTAAATTGGAGAACTGACAGATTGGCTCCTCCCCTTTCCAAGGGGAGGTTGGGTGGGGTAAACATCTGTCGCTTTAATTCTTTAAATTGGTATGAGAATCCATTCAGATAATTGTAAAAACGGAGGTGCAGAGTAGCGAGGGATTGTATTCACAAAAAAACGAATTTCAGATTAATAACTGTTAACCTGTCACAATTTTCTTGATTTGTGCCAGCCCTTGAGCCGTGTAAGGGGCATAACGCCAGCCCAAATCCAGCCAAAATTCACGCCTGAGCACACTTTTGAAGTGGGAAAAAGTGTTGAAACTTGCTTTGCCGTGATAAGAACCCATACCACTTTCCCCGACACCACCAAAAGGTAAGGCATTAACGCCAACTTGCATCACGGTATCGTTGATACAGACTCCGCCAGATGAAGTTGTCCGCAAAATCTGTTCTTGTCGATCGCGATCCTGGCTAAAAAAGTACAGGGCTAGGGGTTTTGGGCGCGCATTGACTTGAGAGATCGCATCTTCGAGGGTGTCATAAGTCAGAATTGGCAAAATTGGTCCAAATATCTCCTCCTGCATCACTGGATCGTCCCAAGTGACTCCATCGATCAGAGTGGGAGCCAGATAGCGATCGGCAGGATTATATTCACCACCGAGGACAATTTCCCCTCGATCCAAACAGGCAATCAGCCGATCGAAATGTTGGCGGTGAATAATTCGCCCATAGTCGGGACTTTTGGCTGGATCTGCGCCGTAGAATTCTTTGATGTGGTACTTAATTCGATCGACCAGATCGGGCTTGATTTGACGCTGTACCAGCAGGTAATCCGGTGCAATGCAAGTTTGACCAGTATTGATAAACTTGCCCCAGGCAATCCGTTTAGCCGCTCGATCGAGGTGAATATTACCGTCCACGATACAGGGACTTTTGCCGCCCAACTCCAGGGTTACGGGAGTGAGATGTTGAGCCGCTGCTGCCATCACAATCCGCCCGACTGCCGTTCCGCCTGTAAAGAAAATATGGTCGAATTTTTCGGCAAGGAGTTGTTGACTGACATTGACATCCCCTTCGGCAACGGCAACATAGTCAGGATCGAAGGTAGCGGCAATTAGTTCGGCTACTACCCGCGATGTCTCAGGGGCATGTTCGGAAGGTTTGAGAATGGCACAGTTTCCGGCGGCGATCGCACCCACTAGCGGCGATATAATTAGCTGAAATGGATAGTTCCACGGGCCAATAATCAGCACCACACCCAGCGGATCGGGCTGAATCCATGCCGCAGCGGGAAATTGATCGATCGGACTTTTGACTCGTTGTGGCTTGACCCAATTTTTGAGCTGTTTGAGGGCGAGATTAATTTCGCCGAGGGTCGCAATCTCAAAGTAGGCTTCAAAAGCAGGACGACCGAGATCGGCTTTAGCTGCCCGAACAATTGCCTCTTGACGATCGACGATCGCCTGTTTGAGTTTGGTAAGCTGTTCTAGGCGAAAGGAGAGCGATTGAGTCTGTTCTGTCCGAAAAAACTCTCGTTGTTGCTTGACTAGCTGAGGAATCGGTGAGGTAATTAATTTTTGGTTCACGATTAGCTATTTAAAATCTTCTAGACGATTAGATTTTAACGAATCAGCTAATGACTGTGCTACTGCTAGTGATTTTAATCTTTGCCAGGAATCACTCGATCTTCGATCTGGCAAAGATCCCAGCAACCGCGACCCGATTGCCAGAAGTCAAGCACAGTAAAACGAATTAAACCTCGATCGAAATAGCCGCAACCAGATCGCATCGGTTACGGCTATTTTAATTTTAGTTATTTTTTAGACATGTTCTGAAGTAGATCGATCGACTAAGAATAATAACATCCCCACAATCGCTAATTTACTTGCTTCTAAGACCCAGTAGATCGAATGCATCCGATCCATTTCTGCTGGCAAAGATTGTGTCGTTGTGAATATGTCTGCATCAAAACCTAAGCCACTCATGTAAGGAGTGAGAATAAAAGCATAGGTGAGGGCGATCGCCATCAGCATCACTGCACCTGCAAACATTTTCCGGTTTTTATCGACACTGGCTAGATTGACCTGACTCAAGGCCCAAATTGTACTCAGCGCAGCCGCCGCACAGACTAATTCGACCCGATTGAAAATCCAAAAAATACTATAGCTGGCCGAGGCAAAGCCACTGCTCTCCATCATCCCAGTCGCCCACATGGTTGGCATGACTACGAAGTCTAACATCAAACTACCGCTCAACCAGAAACCCAGACTCCCAATGGCGATGTTCTGCCATAGTTTTGACGGAGCCGAGCTTTCAGAGAATCTGCTATTGTCTCCACCATTAAACGCCTGTGTCATCTCGATTTACCTTCGTAATTCTATTGCTTATATCTTCAGAATAACTGATGAAATCGATAAGCAACGCTAATTTTTGTATCGCAATCTCAGGTTGATTCCGACGAAACCAGATCCAAGTAACGATCTTCTAGTAAAAAAGCACCTTGACTGAATTTTACAGCCCAATAATTGCCAGGTTGGCGATCGATAATCACGCCGATCGATCCTAGCTCAAGTACACTGGGAGAGCGCAACATCGGCATCGGATCGGCTGTTTTTAGATACGTTGGTAGCGCAATTATCTGCACATTAGTGCCAATGTTAAATTTTTGAGACATAAGTTATTAAGGATCGATTATTTGTTAACTAACGCAATATTTCAGCTTCGCCAGAATGTCTGTCCAGCCAACTCCGGCTAAGGTTGGTAAGACTAGATCTGCTTGTGCCAATCGATCGAACGGGCCGACACCGAGCACCCACATCCCCGCCGCCAGCCCTGCGGCGACACCTGCGGGGGCATCTTCGATTACCAGACACCGACGCGGCTCAATAGCGATTGAGGTAGCCGCGTAGAGAAAAATATCTGGAGCGGGCTTGAGATGTGGGACACTGTGACCGTCAGCCATGAAATTGAAAAAGTGCTCGATTCCCAGTCTTTTCAATACTAATTCGGCATTTTTACTCGAAGAGCCGAGGGCAATCTTCACACCAGCAGCATGAAGTTGGACTAATAGATTGCCGATGCCTGGAAGTAGATGATCGTTATTAAGTTTATCGATCGATTCTAGATAGTAATCGTTTTTCCGCTTTAATAATACTTGTTGCTGGATCGAATCGATCTGACGATCTCCGAGCAGATAGCACAGCGCGTCCTCCCGATTTAAGCCCAACATCCCGCCATCGTGAGTCAGTTTGTCAAACGGAATCTGCTCCTCATCGGCCAATCGTTGCCATGAGAGATAATGGAAGTAAACCGTATCAGTAATTACACCATCAAGGTCGAAGATGACTGCTGCGATCTGTGGATCGCGCTCCAGGATAACCATAGCTATTTGATGTCGATCGCCTATTTTGACCATAATAACCTCTAGTTGACTTTCTCTCCCACAAAGGTTAGCTCCAATCCTCTCAGGAGAGTTGAAATCATAATCTAGAATAGACTCAATACTCCCAACTCCCAACTCCTAACCCCCAACTTTTATGAGCCTACGCGACAAATTTAATCAACTTACAGGCAAAACCCAATTTGTCGTCGCCCGTATTTTCCTGCATCTGGGCGGCGAAGAAGTGTCCCCACTATTGGGGATCTTAAACCAAGCAGCCAGACAAGCGATCGAAGCCGATGGCGATTTGACGATTGTCGGCGAAGGACTGGTGGAAATTTGTCAAAATCTATTGCAGTATGATACCTATTGGCGATCGGCTGCCAACGAAGGTGATGTATTCTGGGATGAAGGTGGCGCAGGTGACTATGCCAATGAATTATTTACCGACTCCGCTGGACGCTATCTGAGCGAACCAGATCTGAGTGAAACTAACCCCAATCCGAATGAGAAGTTGACACTCACTCCCACCCGAAACTTAATTCTGATGTTGACTGTAGCAATAGAAGGTGAAGAGCTGAATATTGAAGCAGATTTATCAGATATGACTGCAATGAAAACTGCCTTGAAATCATTGATTAATCTGCACTATCAAGAACGTTTACGGGCAATTTACGTGCATTTTTCTCCGGCTCGTTTTGGAGATGAACTTACTGACGATCAAGTGCTTCAGAATTTCCCTGAGTTAATTCCATTGTAAGCAGGCGGTTAACCAGATCGTTAAGATCGGTTTACTAGGTATTTGGGTAATTCAGTTATCGGTTAAAATGAGTGTTAAAGGTGAAGAGAACTGTTCGGTTTAATATCCTCGATCGAATCAAATCCTCGATCGCCTTTTGCCCTGAGATTCTAAATTGTCGATTACCTACGGTAGGCTACGCCAACGACCTAAGAATTAGCTAAAATAAAGAACATAACAGTCATGAAATCAGCTTATATGTTACGTCGATTAATGATAATTTTCATGGCTTTGACCTTATCATTCACTTCAGTAGCCTGCGGTGGAAATGAAAGTCGGTCAAATCAGGGGCAAGATCGATCTGGCTCCAGCTCAGTCCAAAAACCGAGCGTTAGCAACAATACTAACCAGGCACCAATCGCCGATGGCAAGTATCCCGTCCAGCAAGCTACCTATAATGATGCTGATGGCGAATACACACTGATGCTGCTAAATACACCTGCTGGCACGCCACCTGTATACCGCAGCACCAAGCTTCAGATGGCTAGATTGACAGATGAGGAAATCAAAGCAGGTGAAAAGACTTATTTCAAGTCTGAAAAAGGGGAAGTCTCCCTCCACATGCCAGAGGATTTCAAAGTTGAGTATGTCCACAACGTCACTCAAGCTCAAACCAATGCCCAAACCGGACAAAAAGAAAATGTAGTCGTCCGTCAAGAATCTAGTTTCTGGAAGCCATTTGCTGGAGCTGTTGCCGGACAAGTTGCCGGACAGGTCATCAGCAACATGTTCTTCCGACCACAGTACTATATGCCGCCCCAGTACAATTCCGGTGGGATGCAGGGCTATGGTGGCTATGGCAATAACTATGGGCAAGCCGTCCAAAGTTATCAGACTCGCTACCAAACTCCACCGCCAGCCGTCGTCAATCGCACGACACTCCGCACCACTGGACGGCTGAATAATAATGATAATTTCAATCGCAATAATAACAATACTAATCGATCGGTCGAACGCACTCGATCGACAGGATCTGGCTTTGGTAGTAGTACCCTACGCCAATCTGACCGATCTCGCTCTACCGTTCGTCCATCTGGTGGCTCCAATCGTAGTTTTGGCAGTGGCGGTCGCAGTCGATCTGGTTCTGGATTTGGTAGCCGAAGACGCTAAACTAGAGGTTAGGCTTTAGCTCTTGGGCTTTAGGGTTAGATCGTTAGTTTAAGCTCTAGCTGAATGAGCATACAGCCTATTCGGTAGATAGCTCCGCTATATCGGGAGTTTCTCTAAAGCCTAAAGCCTAATCTCTAAAGCCTAAAGCCTAACTTCTAAAGCCTAAAAAACTAACACCTAAATTATGGCAGTCAAAAAAGGAGATTCAGTTCGAGCGATCGCAAGTACCCTAGCAAATAGTCTAGAGGCAAAAGCTAGTGATGCGAGATTCCCCAAATATTTATTTGAAACGAAGGGTGAAGTACTAGAGTTGCGCGGTGATTACGCTCTAATCAAATTCGGACAAGTGCCAACCCCAAATATTTGGTTACGACAAGATCAAGTCGAGACTTTTTAGCTAATCGATTAGGTGCCAACTCCAAATATTTGATGGCGACAAGATCGGGTAGAGGCAGCTCACTGAGACACTCCTACCTGATTCTGGTGGATTATTCTTTACCATCCATAAATACTTTGAGTTGTCTCAGAGCTGCTGGCAGAATATTGAATACAGCCCAGCCTGCTGCTGCGGCAAGAGGTGCAAGGACAATTAGGAGGCGAAAATCGAAGTCCATAGTTAGTTCCTGGATGAGAGTTAAAAGTTTTTCTAATCATTTAGATATCGTTCATTCACTGTAGCAGAATTAGGGGCTTCATTTGCTGCTGATTTCCTGACGGAGGCTAGGAAAATTGGCACCCCGCCGACTCAAATTCGATTAGGCTGTGCCTACGCTCCGCGAACGACTAAAATCGATCCCCTACCCCGCAGTAATCCCGTATTGGCACCCGGACAGATGTGAGTGAGCGGATATTGGGACGGAAACTGCGCCCAGATTGCCTCAACGCTGCGAAGTTGGCGGTTCCAGTGAAAAGTTTTGGCAGTGCGAAGCGGTACGGCTGCGCCAAATTGGTTGGGTAATAAATGTCTACCTGTAAATAGTACTCCACCGCTACCAGCGTAATAAATACAAGCAGATCCAGGTGAGTGTCCAGAAGTCCAAATTGCATGTATGCTATCGTTAATGTCAAATTTATTCTGAAAAGTAGTGACTTTAAGTTGCGGCAACAGGTACGCTTCTTGTTCTTGAATAATCACCTCGCAGCTTAATGCCGCAGCTATAGTGGCAGTTGCACCAATGCCACCACGATGGGTAATTGCCAAAAATTTCACGCCGCCTAGATCGGTGATAAACTGCTGATTAACATCGTTCCATGCTGGACTATCAATTAGGATATTGCCAGACGGAGAGCGGATCGCGTAGGCTGTACCACCTAATGTATCGCGGTTGGGAGGAAAGGCAAAAATACCTGGCAATATCTCTATTGGTGGCTTAGTTGCTGGAGATTTAATAGGGAACGATGGAACGGGCAAATTTGATTCTGGCTGCATCAGCGCATCTACATTAACTAGGATTCATATTCTACCGGAAAATTCGATTTAGAACTGCCGTCCTGCGAGGATGAATTCGATCTGAGGCTTTAGTTCCTCGTTAATTCACCTAGTAGTTCGAGTCTCCAAAGGAGAGGCTCAACGCCAACGATTATTACTAATTTTATCCATGTGGTTGTCTTTACTATTTATCTTAATTTTATCGGGTATTTTGACATATATTATCCTCCAGCGCACCGTTAGTCGGATGACTCAGGTGCCGCTGTGGATATTGTGGGCAATCCTGATGACCCCGCCGATATTGACTGGGGCGACGGTGACTTTGAGCAAGCAAATTCCAGTCTTCCCTGTGGCGATTGGAGTTTGTGCGATCTGTTGGTCGATCTATTGGCGACTACTGGACTGGGGTGGGCACAGAGGTAGAGCGACAGATCCGATCCTACCACCTGCCGAACCTGACACCGATCGATCCATTCCAGAGATTGTACCGCCAGTAGCCGTAGAATCGATCGCAGAACCACCAATGGTTAGACCGATAGAACCAGAAGAAGAGGCGACTTTAAGGACTTGTTTTGCCTGGAATGTGTTCTTCCTCGACAAGATTGAATATCGTCCTCAGGCGGTATTGTGTCGGGGTAAGTTGCGGACAGAAGCGGACAATGCTTATGCCACAGTCAAGCAAAATATTGAAGAGTTATTTGGCGATCGATTCTTTATCTTATTTCAATATAGTTTATCTACAGGCAAACCATTTTTTGCACTGGTACCACGCCCTCAGTTTACCAAGATTACTCAATCGCGTCGCTGGTTGGAATATGCGACTGCGGGATTATTATTACTACTCACTCTGGCTAGCACTACCTATTTTGGTGCGGTATTAGCTGGCTCTCCCAAAGACGATCTAAGTCGGATTATTACGGCTGGATGGCCTTATGCAGTTAGCATTATTTCGATCTTAGGACTACGCGATCTCGGACGCTATTTTGTAGCTAAATTTTATAAGATCGATACCAATCTACCCTACCTGATTCCGCTGCCATTTCCGCCTGGTACCTATGGATCTCTGGTGCAAATGCGATCGCCAATACCCGATCGTAAAGCCATTTTTGATTTGGGCTTTATCGCTGCATCATTGGGATTGCTAATGGCGATTCCGCTGCTGATTTGGGGGCTGTCACAGTCTACGATCGTCCCGATCGATCTCAAGTCTACACTGTTTAGTTTCCAAGCCTTTAACCCCCGTTTTTCACTGCTATTGACGCTATTTTGTAAGTTAGCATTGGGTAGCCAATTTGTAGCCGATCGTGCCATCAACTTGCAAAATGTGGCGATCGCTGCCTATATTAGCTTATTGATTATCACGATCAATCTGATGCCACTCAGGAGACTCGATGGCGGCTATATCGTTCATGCCATGTTCGGGCAGAAACCAAGTGCAATTGTCAGTCAATTGAGCAAGATTATCTTAGTCATTCTGGGAGTGATTCGGTTTAGATCTTCAGGTTTTGGCAATACCGATCTGCTGTTTCTAGCGATCGTGATTTCCCTGATTCCAGCAATTGATGAACCCGCGCTCAATGATGTTTCTGAACTTAATAACTGGCGGGATGCTCTGGGTGTGATTATTCTGGCAGTTTTAGTTCTGGCTTTGATTCCGGTACCAGCAGTGTTGATGCAATTGTTAGGGGTTTGATAGATTTAGTTGAGTTCCTGAATGTAAAGTCAACCTGTAGGGGCGGTGCTGTCTTGGGACTAAGCTTTAGTAATAGCATAGATCTTTGGGTACCCATTAAGGGCACCCCTACAGGTTATTTGTGTAGGGTACACAGATATTTTGACCGAAGACTATGATTCTAAATCTGCTTTGATTTTGGCGACATCGCGGAAACCGACAGCGATAGCAACACCATCTTTGACAAATATTGGTCGTTTCAATAGCATCACATCATCGCTAAATGCCGTCACCCATTCTGCTTCACTCCAGGTATCTTTGATCTCATCAAGTGCGCGATAGGATTGTCCTGAAGTATTTCGCATCGGTTTGTTACCCAAAGTCTTGGCCCAATTGGCAATTTGTTCGGTACTGGGGGGCTGTTCTTTAGTATTAATAAACTCATAGCTAATTTGCTGTACATCTAGCCATTGCAGAGCCTTTTTACAAGTACCACAGGTGGGAATACCATAAACTTGAATTGATGTCATATATTGGATAGAATCTTTGGGTCAGTGTGAGCGCAAATTATGAGGATGAGAGCGGTTGTGATGCCAATAACTACCTGTAGTAATCATGGCTTCAAGATCGGTGGCAGGAAGTGGACGACTAAAGAAGAAACCCTGAACGGCATCGCAATTAATCGATCGCAATAGCTCAAATTGTTCGATCGTTTCCACTCCTTCTGCCACAACATTGAGATTCAATTCGTGTCCCAAATTAACAATGGTACTAACGATCGATGCATCGATGGTATTTGCCTTGAGTTCGCGAATAAAGGATCGATCGATTTTGAGTCGATCTAGGGGTAAATACTTAAGCACAGCTAGAGATGAGTAGCCCGTACCGAAATCATCAAGAGAGATCTTAACACCTATTTCTCTGAGAGATTCCAAAATAGAGATTGTCAGATCTAAATCTTTGATGGCAATACTTTCAGTGATTTCTACTTCTAGCATCGTAGGTGATACTTTAGTTTCAGCTAAAATAGCAGAAATAGTATCGATCGAGCTACGATCTTGAAGCTGTTTGACTGAAAAATTAACCGCGACTGGAAAATTGCCCAAGCCCATCTCTTGCCATAATTTGCTCTGTTGGCAAGCAGCTCTAATTACCCACTCACCTAATTGAACGATCGATCCAGTTTCTTCAGCAATTGGAATAAAGTCAGCCGGATTGATGGTTTTGGCGTGAGTATCTTGACAACGTAATAATGCTTCAACGCCGACGATCGTTCCAGTTTGAATATCGATTTGGGGCTGATAATGTAGAAACAACTTCCGATCGATAACCGCTCGATCGAGTAATTGTTCTAATCTCAATCGATTTAACTGAGAAGATGCCGCACTAGTGGCTGCCTCATCGATCGGATCGTAGATTTTATAGCTATTTCTACCATTATTTTTAGCTCGATCGAGCGCAATATTTGCCTGGTGAAGTAGTGTTTCTCGATCGAGATTCGCCTCGGTGGCAATGGCAATCCCCATGCCGATTTTGATATAGAGTGAGTTAGTCTTTAAGACCTGAAAATCTCGTTCAAATACAAATGGTGAATCGAAACATCTTAATACTCGATCGGCAACTGATTTAACAGCATTAATATCCCTAAGTTCGGGAATAAACAGAGCAAATTCATCTCCACTCCAGCGTCCGACAATTGCACTGGAGCTATTCGCGGTAGCAGAGCGTTTGCCATAGCAGAGAGTATCTTTGAGCCGTGCCGCGATCGATTGTAACAATCGATCGCCACAGCGATGACCGAGACTATCATTGATATTTTTAAATCGATCTAAATCGATTAAAATAATTGCCAAAACTTGACCCGTTGGGAGCATTTTTGCTAGTGTCATGCTCAACCATCGATCTAGCAACACTCGATGGGGCAAACCAGTTAAGACATCGCGATAGGCTCGATCTTGAAACATTTGCTCGACTTGTTGCTGAACCACTGCCAAGTATAAATCGACTGCCAATCGTCGCGCTGATTTTAGCTCTGCGTCAGTCCATCGCAAACTAGAGCTACGAAATAAAGTCAGACAGCCGATACACTGTTGATGGTGACGGAGCGGCAAAATTAGCAGCGATTGAATTCCCGCATCCTCGAAGGAAACCGACAATGGGGCTAAGATCGGGTGCTGGCAAATTCTGTCGATTGGATAGACTTCAGCTTCTAATGTTTCGGCGGTCGTGGTAGTCTGAGAATTGAGAATACTCTGCCACAGTGGATTTTTTTCGAGCGGCGTAGAGCTGCGCGGTTGCAACCCAAAACTAAAGATCTGAGCGCGTCGTGCTGGCGGTTTGGCGACAAGTAGCAGTCTGCATCCATCCGCAGCGAGAGCCTGAACGATCTCTGCCAGTATTTCTGGTTTAATTTGAGGCAAAGATGGCGACAAGCAAGACAGCTTCATAATTGGCTACACTAGTTTTTCCGAGCTGAATCAAAAAAATTAGATCCTATGGGCGACAGTACCAATGATATCCCCTTGCCAATCAGTGTGCCGATCGACACAAGAGAACTAGCCGAACTAGTCACGATCGCCAACCGCTCTAAATCACCGCTAATAGTTGCTGGAAATAGTAGTAAACTCGACTGGGGCGGGATGGTTCGGGATGCGCGCTCGATTATCAGTACTCAAAAGCTCGATCGATTAATCGCTCATGCGGTGGGAGATCTGACAGTCACCGTCGAAGCGGGGATGAAGTTCGCCAAATTGCAGGAGATCCTGGCAACTGCCGGACAATTTTTGCCTCTAGATCCAGCTTATCCCAACACATCGACAATTGGGGGAATTATTGCCACAGCAGCGACTGGTTCGCTCCGCCATCGCTACGGGGGCGTTCGAGATCTACTCTTGGGAATTAGCTTCGTTCGGGCTGATGGCAAAATCGCCAAAGCGGGTGGACGAGTAGTAAAGAATGTCGCAGGCTATGACATGATGAAGCTGTTTACTGGCTCCTATGGCACCCTGGGGATTCTCACCGAAGTAACTTTGCGAGTATATCCACTGCCCGCCAATTCCGGCACCGTCATCCTCACAGGAGCCATTGAGGGACTCAGGAACGCCGCTAAAATCTTACTGGCGAGTACTTTAACCCCGATCGCGGTAGATGTGCTTTCCACGGCATTTAGCCAGCATCTGGAGATTAGTAATACTCCTAGCCTGGTAGTGAAATTCGCCACGATTCCCGCAAGCATTGCCGAGCAGTCAGAGCAGCTACTCGCAATCGGCAAAGGATTGGGTTTAAAGGGTGGTACTTGGCAAGGAGAGCAGGAGCAGCAACTCTGGAGCGGTATTCAAACAGGTATTTGGGGATCCACACCAGTTGGCTGTAAATTAGGGGTACGATCGACAGCAGCAGTTGACACGATCGAATTACTCGATCGATCTACAGCCAATACCGCCAAAGGTGTAATTCACCTCAGCAGTGGGATCGGCGCATTTGCCCTACCAGATGCCAGCCAGATTCAATCCCTTCGCAGTCATTGTGAAGCCGCTGGTGGCTTTCTATCCATGCTGCAAGCACCTGTAGACATCAAGGGAAAAATAGACGTGTGGGGTTATCGGGGCAATGCCGTACCACTGATGCGGGAAATCAAACAGCAATTCGATCCGGTAGGAATTCTCAATCCAGGAAAGTGTTTGTAGGTTGGGTTGAAGAATGAAACCCAACACTTAGGGTTTCGGCAGAATTAACTAATCGATCTCAAGTAATGACGTAATAAAAATCAATTTTCACGTTGGCGGAGTTGCTCGGAACGAGAATCGCCCCTGAGGCTGGTTTTTAAAAATAAAACTGCTGCAATCCGCATTCTTTCGTTAATTATCTACACATGTCAGCATTGCAATAGCGTATTCTAGTTCAGTCATCACAAGACTTTCAATATCGTCAGATGTTATAACTAGAAGTCACATCCATTTATTCCGGCGAGAAAAGACAACTGGTGTTGAATCCATTAATTATCCAATTTATCTTAGGACTAATCTCGATCCTGTTCGCTGAAGTCGTGCGAGATTTCTACCACATCGCCGGACATTATTGGCAACCGATCAAGCAAAATCACCTGCTCCATCATAAAGCCTATCGACCGGATTTCTCGATCGCCAATATGGAGCTATACAAAAAATCTCAACTCTATAACGATGTGCCCGAAGCCTTATGCATGGTAGGGTTAGGCGCAGTCTTAGCCCTAGTAACTCAGAGTCCAGGGATGTGGCTGGGTTGTATTTATTCAATTGCCTTCTTAGTACCTGCATTTCTACGTTCCCAGGGAATGCTCCTCGCCACGGATCTGAGCCACAAACCTGGCGATCTCGTCGGCATTCCAGCTCAGTGGCGCGTCAATCGCACCTATCACTGGCGGCACCACTTCGATGAGAAAAATGCCTATTATGCCGGACATTTTACATCAGTCGATCGACTCATCGGCACCAGTCTCTCGCTCAAAGGCAAAGTCGTCGCCGTAACTGGTGCTTCAGGTACGTTAGGGCAAGCATTAATCGACGAACTGTCTAGTCAAGGCGCGAAGGTAGTCGCAATTACTACCAATCCCACCAGTATTTTCGAGCCAGAAGTCAAAGTAATATCCTGGAAGTTGGGAGCTGAAATAGAGTTATTGCCTCAGCTCCAAGATGTAGATATTTTGATCGTCAATCATGGTGTCAACGTCTATGGCGATCGATCTCACGCCGCAATTTATGAGTCTTATGAAGTAAACACTTTTTCCACACTTAGACTCGCCGAACTGTTTTTTCAGACAGTTACCAAATCTTCCGATACAGCAACTAAAGAACTGTGGATTAATACCTCTGAAGCCGAAGTCAATCCAGCATTTAGTCCGTTGTATGAGCTATCCAAACGCACGCTAGGCGATCTGATTACCCTGCGTCGATTGAATGCACCTTGCATCGTTCGCAAATTAGTACTAGGGCCATTTAAAAGCCAGCTCAATCCGGCGGGAATTATGTCAGCGCGGTGGATTGCCTGGGCAACGATCGCGTTAGCCAAGCGAGATTTTAGAGATATTATTGTGACAATTAACCCGTTGACTTATCTAATCTTCCCCGTCAAAGAGTTTTGTCAATCGTGGTACTTTAAACTATTTACCAAGGGGATGAAAAAGGTCGATCGAGTAAATATCAATGCCGAGAAATCAATTAGCTAAGACTAAAACAATTGACTAAATCGATCATGGTAGTAGGAACTACCTCCCACGCAGGCAAATCATTGATGACGGCGGCAATCTGTCGATTGCTAGTGCGTCAGGGTTTCAAAGTTACCCCCTTCAAGGGGCAGAATATGGCTCTGAATGCCTATATCACCGCCGATGGCCAGGAAATGGGTCACGCTCAGGCTGTCCAGGCGTGGGCGGCGAAAATTGAGCCACGGATTGAGATGAATCCGATCTTGCTCAAGCCTCAAGGGGATATGACTTCTCAGGTGATTTTGATGGGATCTGCGGTGGGCAGAGTTCAGGCGGTGGATTATTATCGAGATTATTTCGATCGAGGGTGGGCGGCAATTACTGATTGTTTAGACAAATTAGCAACTGAATTTGATTATATTGTCTGCGAAGGTGCGGGCAGTCCGGCAGAGATCAATCTCAAACATCGCGACTTGACTAATATGCGAGTGGCGAGTTATTTGCAGGCAAATACCGTATTGGTTGCTGATATCGATCGAGGTGGAGTATTCGCTCACATTGTCGGTACCTTGGAATTATTAGAACCGGAAGAACGTGCTTTAATCAAGGGATTTGTCATCAATAAATTTCGGGGACAACGATCGCTATTAGAATCAGGAATTACTTGGTTGGAAGAGCGAACGGGGATTCCAGTAATCGGAGTAATTCCAATGCTAGACCAAGTATTTCCCGCCGAAGATTCATTAGATTTATTAGAACGTCGATCGCGTAAACCGAATGCAGATTTAACAATTGGAGTAGTGAGATTTCCCCGAATTTCTAACTTTACCGACTTCGATCCGATCGATGCCGAACCCACTGTCAATCTTAAATATATTACGACCAAAGATGAACTAAATAACTGCGACGCAGTAATTTTACCTGGTTCCAAAACCACCATCGCCGATCTCAATTGGCTCCGTCAATCGGGTATTGCTGAAAGTATCCCAAATTACCTCACCAACGGTGGCACAATTATGGGCATCTGCGGCGGTTTCCAGATGCTTGGTAACACCCTCGCCGATCCCACAGGTATCGAAGGCATCCCTGGCGAGTACCCAGGCTTGAACCTGTTTCCACTCGCAACAACTATCTCTGAAACCAAAACCACTAAACAATCTACCAGCACTACCAACTATCCCGCTCCAGGCATCTCAATCTCTGGCTACGAAATCCATCAGGGCACAACCGAGTGGCAGCCAGAGGAGGCGAACAGAGCTGAGTATGAGCAATTATTCACTGATGAAACCTTGGGTATTGTCGATCGAGAACTCACGATCTGGGGCACATATCTGCACGGTATTTTCGATAATGGGAAATGGCGTAGAAACTGGCTCAACCAAATTCGCTCTCGCCGGAATTTAGCCCCGATTACAAATAACGTGCCAGATTATTCCACCCAACGTGAAGAGATTTTTGATAAATTAGCTGACTCAATTTCTGAGTATTTAGATCTAAGTAAATTACAATAATTGGGTGTGTTGGGTTTCATTCTTTAACCCAACCTACAGATCCTACTAACTTAGTATTTAGATCTAAGTAAATTACAATTGATAGCAACTATCAACTGTCAATTATCAACTATCAACTTATTCAATGATCGAGCCAGAAGTTACAATTTGTCCGAGCTATCTTTCACCCACAGCAGCAACTGAACTGTACGATCGATTACGAGATTGCCTTGACTGGGATCTCCGCATCAGTGCGCGAAAAACTGCTTGCTATGGGCTACCTTACAATTACTCTGGCTTGACTTATGAATACCAGCCAATGCACTCGCTGCTGCTGCCTGTATGTGCGCGGTTGCAAGAAACTTTAGGATTTGAGCCAAATAGTTGTTTGGTCAACTATTACAAGGATGGTCGCGATAAGATGGGCTTTCACTCAGATGAAATCGATAATCTGGAAGCTGGGACGCAGATTATTATTATTTCCCTGGGTGTCGATCGGAAATTGTCATTTCGATCGACAACTGACTACTCCCAACGACTACAATATCTCTTAACTCACGGATCGCTACTCTACATGAGTCAACGTACTCAAGAATTTTGGAGCCATGCGATCAAAAGAGCTAATGTGCTCGAAGGTCGGATCAGTCTTACCTTCCGGCGAATCGATCCATTATTTGTTCGAGTATCGAACTGACATTGTGATAATAATAATTTGCTAATTACCCTTGTACTTGGAATATTCTCGATCCTTATATTTCCAGTACTTATCCACAGTTTCTTTTGCCGCAACCGCACTGTCATACTCACTCCCACCCTCAGCAACCAATCGCGCTCTAACTTGTTTGCGAAGATCTGAGACAATCTTCCCATTCACCTTGCGCGTCTGTGCCCAATCGAGGATTGGCTGTGGGTAGTAGCTATCAGCGTATTTACCTTGACTAACTTCATCGAGGCTATATCCCTGTAACTCTTCGATCCAATGGTGAATAAACTTCAAATCGGGGTCTTTCTCGGCGATATTCTTGTTCGGGTTGTAGATCCGAAACGTTTCGCTTAAAGGATTGGTAACACCAGACTGCATCTGCCACTGCCAGTTATCAATTGCCAGATCTCCATCGACTAAATAGTTCATAAAGTGTTTGGCTCCATGATGCCAAGACACACCACAATTGATGGTTAAAAAGGTGGCGCACATCGCCCGCATCCGAAAGTTCATCCAGCCCATCGTCTGAAGCTGCCGCATACTCGCATCAACTAGCGGAAACCCCGTCATCCCCTCCTGCCAAGCTTGGAATAGTTCGAGCCGCTCTGAGCTGAGTTCGTCTGATTTATACCAATCATCGAATTCAGGGTAGCGATTTTGGTAGGCAACTTCGGGGTAGAAGTACAGCCGCTGGGTAAAACTATCATGCCACCGCAGCCTGTCGCGAAAAGCTTTGAGCGAAAATTCAGCTTTTGGTTGACTTGCGAGGGCAGCGACTCTATCCTTAGTTGCTTGGTAAACAGTTCGCGTCGAAATCGTCCCAAACGTCAGATGTGGTGAGAGGTGAGAAGTTGACCCAATTTGCGCCAACCACGGACGTGATAGCTTCCAATGATAGCCGTGAAATCTGCTGGTGAGAAATGAGTCTAATGTAGTGTGAGCATCTGTTTCTCCGCCTGGAAAATAGACTTTTTCGACATCCCAAAACTGTGAGTATTTGTGGGTGAGTTCTGGGAACGTCAGTTGGGGGATGTCAATCGATAGCGTCGGCAAATCGAGCTTGAATGGCGGCTGATATTGAGGTTGACGTTGATAGGTATAGTATGTCTGAAACCACTCCTGGCGGTCATCTGACGCTTGCAGAAAGTTATTTAATCCCAGGTGACAATCGAGGTTTAAATCCCGATAGAAGTCTAAAATCGATCGATCTCGACTAATCCCATACTCGACTTGGACATCGCGGTTGAAGAACAGCTTAGGGCGTTCTCCTTGAGCGATGAGCTGGGTGGTGAGGTCTTGAATAATCGTAGTAGAGTTGCCTTCAAATATGAATAAACGACTACCTAACTCTTGGAGTTGACGATCCAAGTCTGCTAATGATTCAAACAAAAATCTGACTCTAGCTTTCCCAATATCCGCCCAGGTATAAAACCACGGATCGATGATGAAGAATGGTAAAACAGGTGCGTTGTCAGTAGAGGCTAAAGTGACAATCTCATTGTCAGTCAATCGCAAGTCGCGGCGAAACCATAGCAGGTGCATACTTTAGAGATTTAGATCGATGCTTTCTAGTTTAACGTTTAGACATCTCCAGTACACACTTACTGACTAAATGCGATCGAACGCCCAGTGCTGATATTTATCTCCCTCTGTGTCTAGATTTGGGTTTTTGCCATAACGTCTCAATCATCCCCCAGAGCGAATCCACTCTGCGGCTCGACTTTGATGCCAAGGGTAAGCATTTCAAATCACTACCTCAAGGCTATTTTGAGAATGGCACACACACCAAAGTAACTGCAACCGTGTTGCCTGATTTCACCGTTAGCGTGGACATGTATTAGAATAGCTGTCTAAAAGATAGCCTAAAACTCGAAAAGTAACGTGTAGCGTAAGTTTCTGCGTGTCATCGACAAGTATATATTTTTTATGCCATGATTAAAATGTTTCTTCTGGTGGGTATAATTACAGAGTAGCTAGTTCATAGATACTTTTACATCTCAACCAACTACACAACTTCTTTTTGGTAGCAATTCCTCTAAATACTGGGATATTTCAATGGCAGTTCTAGAGCAAAATCAATTAACTAATAATCTCCTCAACAGCATTCCAGACTCACTTCAGAGAGAGTATGCTAATATTGTCAAACTTTTAGAAAGAAGTTACTCAGAGGATTGTGAAAAGGCTGCGATCACTGAGGAAACGTCAGAAATTAAAGTCATTGTAGAACGAGCAAAAGAGTTTGCAGAAAAAAGGCAATTCTACAAGCTTCGTAATGCTATCGGCCACGCTCTTGAAAAAATTAAAATTTTCAACAATTCTCGAAAAGAAGGTGGTTATTACTTGCCTAATTCTATTGGCAAATTGCTAAAGGAATGTATTTCAGCTCACAAAAAAAGCTTACAGACTATATCAGATAGTGGCAGAGCATTGTCAGGCATAAATAAATACAATGAAAATAGTAGCAAAAAAGATTTGATAAGATGGGCTGATGCTCTTGAAAAATTAGGTGATGCTATAGAAGATAATATTGATTTTTTTAATGTAGAATTTCTCGAACAGATTCAAGTTTCATTTACTTATATAATTCAGGTGTCTAGACAAAAGACATACAGTTCTCAGATCAGAGTAAGTACAAAAGAATCTTATCGAATTAGAATTCGCAATGCTGCGGGGTTTATATCCAGACTCATCGATAGTGTCGTGGAAGAATCAGATGCAGAGGATCGCGAAATTCTAACGGCTATTGCTACGGCTAATCACCCTGTTTTTTTTGAAGACTAATTTGGTCGGAAGGATTGCTAATTTTGACCAAATCTAATGCTTCTTATCAAAAGGGTGATGTTGTTGATGCCCCATTTCCTTATCAGAGCGATTCAGAAGAGGAAAAGTACAGACCCGTACTCGTTCTTGCGTCAACCTCAACGGGAGGGTTGCTTTGTGCTTATATAACTACTAAATCTCATCGAGATGGAGTAATTCCAATTCTCGCTAAGGATTTTAAGGAAGGTATGTTAGGCTATGATGCCTCATATATTCAACCGTCTACAGTTTATACTCTCAATGCCGATCTAGTTAGAACGAAATATGGAACTTTGAAGGATGACAAAGTTGATGAAGTAGTTAAAGCTTTGGTAGAGCTGTTACAAAAGCCACCTGAATCTCCACCAACTGCCAAGGCTTGGGAACGACCTAAAAAACCATTCTAATTGACTCTCTATTCTCCCGAAGTCAAAGTCCAGTACTATCCGCTGTTTGTCTCGATCTCCAATAAATGATTGCTGTAAACTCGAAAACCCCGCTAGTAGCGAGGTTTTGATATATGCCAGGACGGGGACTTGAACCCCGGGCACGAGGATTTTCAGTCCTCTGCTCTACCAACTGAGCTATCCCGGCGCGTCGCTTCATTAAAATTTGGCAACTTGACTAATATAGCAAAGATTCGTCGATTATGCAATAGGTAAGAGGAAAATTGATTCTCCCCGATTTCCGCTTTTGTTTGGTACGATCGATGAAGACAATTAGCCACCGTCAGAAGAATATTGTTAAACTTTTTCCAGCAGCTTATCACCCCAACCAATCCACGCTCCAATCGCAAGTATGATGGTTGGTCATTAGACGATCGCGATCCACGGGTAATTCGGGAAGTATTCATGCCGATGTGGGAGTGGCTATATCGGTACTACTTCAGAGCCAGTACGGACGGCTGGGAACATATTCCCGATCGAGGCAGAATGTTGGTCGTCGGGTCGCACAATGGCGGCTTGGCGGCTCCTGACATGTTCATGCTGATGTATGACTGGTTTGCTCGGTATGGTACCGAACGCCCTGCCTACGGGCTGGCACACCCTACTGTGTGGAGATATTTTGGAATGACCGCCCAGCTAGCAGGTCAGTTTGGCGCAATTATTGCCCATCCAAAGATGGCGATCTCTGCCCTTCAGAGCGAGGCCGCACTCTTGGTCTATCCTGGCGGTGCTGAGGATATATTTCGCCCCCATAGCCAAAGACACAAAATTCAATTAGCCGGACGCAAGGGGTTTATTAAAGTCGCCCTGAGAGAACACGCGCCGATTATCCCTGTGGTGTCGATCGGTGCCCATGATAGTTTGATTGTGCTAGCCGATTTTTACCATCT
This sequence comes from Chamaesiphon sp. 341R_metabat_111, assembly GCA_025351825.1. Lineage (GTDB taxonomy): Bacteria > Cyanobacteriota > Cyanobacteriia > Cyanobacteriales > Chamaesiphonaceae > Chamaesiphon. Next base: position 24,798 of record JANXVE010000180.1, read on the forward strand.
GCTAGCACAACTTCACGATCGAGGGATGCCCTGGTTTTTAGGCATCGATCCCGTTGTTTTTCCCGTCTATCTCGGCTTACCTTGGGGTATTGCTTTTGGGCCATTACCCAATCTTCCGTTGCCCACACAGGTACATATTCGCGTTTGCAAACCGATCGAGTTCAGTCGTTATGGGCGCGATGCCGCCAGCGATCGAGACTACGTTGATGCTTGCTATACTCTCGTCGAGCAGCAGATGCAATTAGAATTAGATTGGTTAGTAAAAGACAAGGGATAAACTCACAAGTTCCTCACATTGATTTGCTTTAATAGAGGTGAAGAAAATATCAACTTGCAGCAAATAATTAATAGTGATGTTGCAGGCTAGGGCAAGGGAAAAAGACTGACTATTACATTCATTTATCCCTACCCTAATTAACTATGGAGGGAAATTAATATGACTGTAGAAAATGTCCTGCCAGTAGCCTCGCGATATGTGCCCCACACGGGTAATGTTGCCGCCCAAAGTCCGATCGCTTACAAAACAACGCGATTGATGGCTGGAGCTGTTAATGTGGCTCAAATGGCGTTGGCGGAAGCTTATATTAATGGCTTAGAAATACCCGATCCGCTGTTTCGACAGGTCATGGATACGTCGATGTCGATGCTGTTTCAACATGCACCAGCATTACTTGCGCCCTACGAATGGGTATTGCAAGAGTCCGATCGATTAGCCGAATCTTCCCGCGCATTAATGCAGGTACAGTACGATTTACCGCAAGCAATGCTCAATCAAATGTTGGGTGATTGGCCGCTAATTTATCCCAAATATAGTATGGGATTGTGGGAAAATGGGGCGACAGATTTAGAACAGTCTCAAATTCAGATGATCGATCGGGTAATTGAACGACTAGAAATAGTTGATGGCGATCGGATCTTGGATTTTGGTTGTGGTTGGGGCTGTGTGCCCAATTATATTATGTCCAAGTTTCCCAATGTCCGATTTACTGGACTGAACTTGAGTCATCACCAGTGCGAATACATTCGCGATAAAATGCAGAATCCAGATAGCTATCTCAGTTCGGGACGATTTACGCTCCATGAAGGTGACTTAAACGAAGCCCAATTTGACGAAAAGTTCGATAAAATTCTCTCGATTGGCGTGTTTTGTCACGTTGGCAATCTCACAAATGCCTTTCAAAAATTAGCCTCGCTACTCACTAGTGATGGTAAAGTATTTATCCATCTAATTACCGCCCGTATCCCGAATAATATGTCATCGGGGTTTACCCATAAATATATTTTCCCCCACGGGCGTTACTGGAACTATGATGCGATTCCCAGTCACGATCGCGATCTGAAAACTGTCAGTCAATGGTATGTAAATGGTATTAACTACCACAAAACATTTGCGGCATGGTTGCAACGATTTGATGATAGTCAGGCAACTGTTAAATCCCTTGACTATGGGATGGACTATGCCAAATTTCGGCGAATTTGGCGGTTCTACTTACTACTGATGGGAACAGCTTTTGCTACCTGCGATGGTGAATACAACGGCAATGGTCAATATCTTTTGACTCATGCATAATTAATTGAGAATTGAGAATTGAGAATTAGGCTGGAGATTTAGGGGATGCATTTACCGCATGAGTTCCCCGTCAGTAAAAATGCACCAAGCAGACCCCATCCTAATAAAAATCCACCTAAAGGTGGGGCATTTAAACCCCTAATCTTGGTTAATTCTCAATTCTCAATTCTCAATTATCTAACCAGTTACCGTATGTAAATGCTGACCACAATAGCCGATCGAGATCTTCCGATCTTCGTTATCGACATCAAAATAAATCCGAATTTTGCGACCAATTTTCAGGTGCATATCCATGCGCTGAGTTTTCTTGCCAGCATAGGGAAAATCTCGCTCATAACCATATTTTCCCATCGTGCTCATTGATTCGCGGCTACAGGGCACACCCCTTTGCCTGAGCAATTCGGGAATACTATTGCCGATCGATCCTTGAAAATAGAGATCGCCAACTTCAGCCAGGATTTCTAGGACTGTATACACCTTCTTTGGCAGATATCGATCGATCGTCGCCGCTGTAGTAAAGGCGTTGTTCCAAATATTTAGAATCATAAAATTTGTCCGCGCAAACATCAGAGCATCACAGACGGTTAGGCATTGAATGCTTGTATTTTCAGCAATAGTATTGTCATCAAGCTCTAATTTTTCCAGCTCATCGATCGTAAGTTTAAGCTCAGTATTTTCGCGCTGGAGTTTTTCATAACTAATATATTCAATATCGATCGATTGACACAGATCTTCAATGTTCTTCTCCGCTTCACATTTTTCTTGGGTTGTTGCCGCTAATTTTTGAGTAATTTCAGTTACCTTAGCTTGAGCGGACAAAGCTACCGTTTGAGCTTCATTCTTCTCATGAGTTGTCGCGACTAATCGTTGAACAGTCTCAGCAACCTTTGCTTGAGCCAGCCGAACATCTTCCTCCGCTTTAAGCTTCTCTTGAATTTTCGCAGCTAATCTATAGGAAATATCAGTAGCCTTAGCTTGAGCAAGCCGAATATCTTCCTCTGCTCTGAGCTTTTCTCGATCGGTTTCAGCCACCTTAGCTTGAGCTAGCCGCGCCTCTTCCTCAGCTTTGAGCTTTTCTTGAATTGTCTCCGCCAGTTGGTGAGCAATCTCATCTACTCTCGCTTGAGCGAACCTGGTATTTTCCTCAGCTTTGAGTTTTTCTTGAATTGTCTCTGCCAATCTTCGATCGATTTCCACCGCTTTCGATCGAGCCAGATCGGCATTTTTCTGAGCTTCAATTAGTTCTTGAGTCGCGGTATTTAGTCTCGCGTTCGTCTGGGCTAATTCCCTGCGAGTGGAGCTAACTAATGACTCAATCTGGATGTTGTCCAACTGCGCTCGATCGATCTGCGCCTGCGCCTGCTGGATTTCGCGTTCAAATTTAATTTTTAGTCCAGCGGTTTCAGTCTGTGTCAGCTCTAGCTCCCACGATCTAGTATCAAAAATTTCTGATAATATGCCCGCAAAAACACCATTCAGCACTGCGATACTAGCTATTAAGCCATAACCCGCCCAAGGATGAACATCGTAACAGAAAATTATGCCTGTACTGGCGATCGCCGATAAAGCAACGACAGCAAGTGCCACAACCAGGGCGTTTTTGGCGAAAGGATCTTTAGAAAGTGCCAAGCTAGAATTAGATAGCTTGTTCATGGCTTGTATATTACCTATTTGTCTATAGATACTATTTACAAGCAAGTTGCTTGTAAATCAGGATGATTTTCGATATTAGCCCCATGAAAATTTATGAAGCACGATATGTATTACGGTTTTTTCGATCGGCATCAACCAAAAGCGATTACAACTGAAGCTGAAAATGAAGCGGCGATTGTTCTAGCAGAATCATTAGAGCATCGTCAACGTACGTCAGAAGAAGACGCTCTGCTAGAACTTTTAATTATCTTAATTGAGAAGTTTGAAGAAACTAGCTATCCATTACCGAATCTCGAATCCGTTTGCGGAGCGTCTCCTCTGGAGAATCGAATGCTACTGCATTTGATGGAAGCACGGAATATGAAACAAGAGGAATTAGTGGGAGTGATTGGATCTAGAGGGGTAGTGTCAGAGATAGTGAATGGTAAGAGATCGATCGGCAAGGCTCAAGCTAAGGTATTGGGAGAATTATTTCATGTTTCTCCCAGTCTATTTATCTAATCATGGTTAGAGATCGATCTTGAATATCAGTGGGTTCTATTTTTTGATTGCCTCATTGAATGAGATGCTAAAATTAAATATAGACTACCAGCATAGTGAAAACACCTGACCTTGTATATTTTAGATACAGACTATTTCCCCAGTACTAGTTCCTATCACAGCAGATCATCATCAATCAATTATCAGTCAAAACAACTAAATTCACAATTTCTTCTCCACACCTATCGAGAAAATCTGTTATCTGCTGACAGTCATCCTTATCAATTAAGTATTTTTTATTTGTCGAAGGGTCAATGTCAGCTTCATGAACAATTAAATTTCTTCGGTCTACTATTAACTTTAGTGTCGTTTTAGCTGTCTTATCATCCATTCCAATTTTACTAGCAATTTTTTGCCATTTTTGACCTTCATCCCATATATAACTTAATCCTTCAGCTACTTTTATCGGATCTTGATAAGAAACGATTTTAAGTTTTTTGACAATAGCTTGCTCGAAAATATACTCTTTCGGCGGGAATTCTGCAAAATTCAAATCGTTGTAAACTGATATTGATATTGTTTCCGACAAGTATTTTGGTGTTGGCTGTCTGCTGCCAGTAAAAATCTCCATTATACCTATACGAATAATGTCATGTATGAGTTTGTCAAAAGCACTTACTGAGTATACTATTTGAGATCGTAGTATATCATCAAAGGAAAGTGGTGATTTTATTTGACTTTCCACATATTCATGAATTGCTGATAAATTACGTGCATCTTGTATATTCCTCTTGAAAAGTTGCAACGAATTATACATGATTTAGTAGATCGATCAATTTGCCATTTAATAATTGGAACTTGCTTTTGAAGTTATCTCTGCGCTCTACCATTCCCTGAAAGATAGGTCCAGTCGCCTCTAGCTCACTATCTAATAAATCAAAAACTGGCACACCTGCTTGATATGATTTTGGTAATAAACCTTGGAAATCCGGTATTTCATCAAGACAGTAACCTCCGTCAATGAAATCTTGTGTATACTCGCCAGTCTTTAACGTCATTCCTACCGTGGAAATAGCAGCGAAAAATTCACTACTTATTTTGTTTTTTATTTCAGTAATATTATCTCTGTATGGTCTTGCCGCACGTCCGTTGCGAACGTTGAATCTCTGAATTAGACTTCCAATAAATTTAGGCTCTCCTTCTATTAATGGATATGCAGAATCAGAGAATAGCTGAACAGCATTCTTCTTCCATGAAACCCATTTAGGTAAAATATTTTTTAGTGTATCTATTGCCATCAACGAAAATGGATCTGGATTAGTCGGGACAATAAATGCATGAGATGATAAAAACAGATTTTGATTTATTGCACTCAATCCTGGATTTAAATCTATAAAAGTATAATCAATAGAATATTTTTCTTCAGTAAGTTTAATTAATTCAGAGAAAGCTCCAGGCAGATTCTGTAATGTAGTTATAGCGTTATTAGATGTTTGTGCAAATGTTAGTGCTGCGTCATACTCTGACAAATTAGCATGTCCTGCGAGTAAGTATAAAGATGAAGATCTAGCTGGAGAGAAACAATCTACAGCTTTGATGGGAACGGGTTTACCGCTAAAGGCAGCATGAACTCCATCCTTGATATTTTGATGCTTCGTAGAATCTTCAAGGTAATATCTTTCAAAATCATCGCCTAATATCAGGCTAGATAGATTACATTGTGGGTCAGCATCTACAACCAAAACATTATATTGCTTTGACAGCATCCATCCAATATTGTAAACAGAGGTAGTTTTACTCACTCCACCCTTGTGATTAAAAATAGCTACTCGCTTAGACATTTTTTAAATTCCATTAAGTTTTGTATCGAAACTATTACTGTACGCTAGCAAAGCATGGTCTTTTGTCTCCAGTTTACATGAAATCAAATATGTGTCAACTTCATGACATCGATTCCCGTAGTCCCAAGGCAATTTTACTATGCTCCTCAATTTGCGACATCACCTGTCGAGCGCGACTAATTACTGTCGGTGGTAAACCTGCTAATCGTCCCGCTTCAATCCCGTAGGATTTACTTGCTCCGCCTGGTTGAACTTGATGGAGGAAGATGATTTGGTCGGGGAGTTCTTTGACTGTGACTTGATAATTTGCGACGTTAGATAGGATCGAAGCTAGTTCATTTAGTTCGTGATAATGGGTGGCAAAAATCGTGCGTGAACCGATTTCTGATGCTAGATATTCGGCGACTGCCCAGGCGATCGATAGTCCGTCAAATGTCGCTGTTCCTCGTCCAATTTCATCTAATAAAACGAGAGAATTTGCAGTGGCGTGATTGAGAATATTGGCGGTTTCATTCATTTCTACCATAAAGGTAGACTGTCCGGTAGCGAGATCGTCTACTGCACCGACGCGGGTAAATATCCGATCGCATATTCCCAGTGTGGCATTAGTTGCGGGGATGAAACTACCGATTTGCGCCATGATTTGGATCAGTCCTAATTGGCGGAGATAACAACTTTTACCGCTGGCATTTGGCCCTGTGAGGATGATTAAATCGGGTGATTCGACGCTGGGGGTGATGTGTTCTGGTTGTCCGATTTGAGTGGAATTGGGGACGAAAAATCCAGCTAGTAGGGCTTTTTCAACGACTGGATGACGACCATCGGTGATGTGGATTTCGCGGCTTGGCACCATATTGGGGCGACAATAGCCCTGAGTGACAGCGATTTCAGCTAAACCGCAGAGGACATCGATCGCGGAGATACTGCGAGCTACCGTGCGGATTTGCTCGGTGTGAGTAGCGACGATCGTGCGGAGTTCGATGAAGATTTCGTGTTCGATCCGGTTGAGATCTTCTTGGGCAGTGAGGATGCGGACTTCCCGTTCTTTGAGTTCGGGGGTGATGTAGCGTTCTTCGTTGGTGAGGGTTTGTTTGCGGATGTAGTCGGCGGGTACTTGGTCGGCTTTGAGGCGGGAGAGGCTGATATAGTAGCCGAAGGTTTTATTAAATCCGACTTTGAGATTGGCAATGCCCGTGCGTTCCCGTTCGATCGATTCCAGATTTGCAATCCATTGCAGATCGCCACTGGCGGATTGACGCATTTCGTCGAGCTGGGTGTTGATGCCAGGGCGAATAATCCCGCCTTCTTTGAGGTGAAGTGGGGGATGTTCGACGAGGTGGGCGGCGATATCTTGTCCCAAGGTTTCCAGTTCGGTGGGGACATAGTGGAGAGTTTTGAGAAATGGGGACTTGCCCTGGTTGGCAATGGTGGCGAGTTCGGGGAGTTTGAGGAAGGAGTCGGCGAGGGCGACTAGATCGCGGGCGTTGGCGCGTCCTGATGCGGCTTTTCCCGTCAGGCGTTCGATGTCGTAGATGCGTTTGAGCAGTTGTTGAAGATCTTGGAGCAGGAAGGTATTTTCGACCAGTTCTTGGATCGTTTCCTGGCGTTTATTGATGCTCTGAATATCGAGTAGGGGTTGTAAAATCCAGCGACGGAGGGCGCGTCCACCCATTGCGGTGCAGGTTTTGTCTAATGCCCAGAGTAATGAGCCTTGAAAGTTGCCGTCTCGCACGGTTTGAGTGATTTCTAGGTTACGGCGAGACTGATGATCTAAGACGAGATAATCACCGAGAGAATAGGTGCGGAGCGGTTGGAGCGCGACGGGATTACTTTTTTGGGTGGCTTCGAGATATTCTAATAAGCCGCCAGCAGCTCGTACAGCGAGGGGAAACGGCGCACACCCCAAAGATTCTAGCGATCGCATTTTAAACGTATCCATCAGCCTTTGCTTGGCTTCTGGCAGCGTAAATGGTGCTAGAGGACGCATGGCGTAGCAGAAGCAATTGGGGAGACTGGTGGGGAGTAAATCGGAGGTTTCACCAGGGCGCAGTAGGCGGTTGAGGTCTGGCGCGGCGATCGGAATGAGGATTTCCGGCGGTTGGAGCCGCATCAGCTCCTGGGTGAGGACTTCTAAATCGTTGCTCTGGGTGGTGAGAAATTCACCTGTAGAAATATCGGTATAGGCTAATCCCCAATTGTCGCCGACGAGGACGATCGCAGCGAGAAAGTTATTCCGCCGCGATTGGAGCATTTCTTCTTCCTGAATCGTGCCTGGAGTCAGTACCCGCACGACTTCTCGCCTAACTAAATTACCTGCGGCTTCAGCGGCGGTTTCCATTTGATCGCACATCGCGATCGCGTAGCCTTTTTCGACTAACATGGCACAATAGCGATCGACTGCATGATGCGGTACGCCCGTCATCGGTACCCGTCCGATTTCTTTCCCGCCTTCCTTGCTGGTGAGTACCAATTCTAGTTCCCGCGCGATCGTAATTGCATCCTGAAAGAACGTCTCAAAGAAATCCCCACAACGGTATAACAGCAAAGCGTGAGGATACTGCTCCTTCACCTCGACATAGTGTTGGTACATCGGCGAGAGCTTGGATTTGTCGAGCAACCGATAATCACCGTTGCGAATTTGGCTCTGTCTTGACTCACTTTTCGCGTCGGGAAACCCGACGGGCGTGAGTCGCTGGCTCGTGCGAATACCAGTCAAGTCAGGGATGTTGTCAGACATGGAGAAGGTGAAAGGGTTTCTTGCAGTAATAGCTATTTTACTATTTGCTGTTCGTTGCTAGGAGATCGATTATCTCCGATAGGCTTCGCAAACGTTAAAATGGCTGATGTTTTACTTGTTAGAATCGATCGTTCAGCAGTCAAACGCCTTCAGGGAGAGCAAGTTTGGAATGGATTGGGATCTCATAAGCCAACAATTAAAGATCTGTTTAGATCTTTATGGTAGTAAAATCGAAGCGGCGGCTTGCTAAAAATTTTTAGGTGTACGATTAATCTCAATCGAGATGTCGATCCTTTACCAAATACTGGAGTCTCGATCGTTTCAACAGAATTTCAGCCATTGAGGATAGGTTTTCTCAGTTCTGTATTTGGGATTGGGGATATCGAACTTTCTCAAGAAGCCAATATCCTCAACCCGAAATAACATTAATCAGTTGGCTCCGTTTTCTCACCCAAAATCGCATCAGGATCGATACCCATTTCCCGCAGCCGATCCATCAGCAGATTAGTTTTTTGCTCCGCAGCTATCCGCGCCGACATCTCAGCATCAGCCTTTTCGGTAGGAGTTGGATATCTGACGCTGTTTTCGTCATACCAGTACAGCCATTCCCGCTGTCTGTTGCCATAGCTGCCTGGTTCTACGCCAATTCCCAGACCAATTTCTGGCATCCAATAGGGTTTTTCACCCTCACTTTGGATCGCGTATTCACCATCAATCATCTTGTATAGCTGAAACCGCGCCTTTTTTTTACGCAATGGGGCATAGACGACGTAGTAGAGAATACCGATTGACTGATAAATCGTTAACTTTTTAGAATGCTCTTGGCGATAAGCTTTGGAAACGACTTCAATCGCGAGGAGTGGAATAACTTGCTCATCCCAGAGGACATAGCTAGGGCGCAGGTTTTCATCAACATCATCTTTCACGCCCAGACTCAAGAAGCCATCAGGAGCTACACAAGGCAGATCGGGGTCATAGTACAAGCCCAGATCGATCCCAAACAGCCAGTCAGTGCGATTCGGCCACAGATAAAAGAGAATTGCTTTGAGCAATCCTGGAATTAATTCTTGTAGCTCACTATCCACAGGCTTATCATCTGAATCTGGTAGTTCTACAGCAGTGGGCAAACCCGCTCGAAAGTTAAAGTCTTCGATGCTGGGATTGCGTTTTTTGATGGTTGGGGTTGTTGCCACGCCAAGATTGGAGCTTTTGAGCAGGGGTGAAATTGACATAGTACTTAGCCAAGCTAACTCTCTATTGTAGTTTAGCTTATTGTCAAGCTATCCTAATTTGAGCATGAGAAACCAGATCGAGCAACCAAATTAATTATGGCTCATTATCAAAAACTGCTGACTATTCCGAGTACTCCAAAATCCTTCGTGAGAATTACCTCGCAAATTACGAATATAGTTGCAGAATCAGGAATTCAAACTGGACTATGCACATTATTTTTGAGACATACATCTGCTAGTTTAGTGATTCAAGAAAATGCCGATCCTGATGTCTTAATCGATCTGGCAAACTTTCTAGCCAAACTCGTTCCTGAAGACGGCAAGTACATTCACTCAGCCGAAGGCACGGATGATATGCCCGCACACATCCGCACGGTACTCACCCACACCTCCGAACAAATTCCGATCGTGCGCGGTAATTTAGCATTAGGAACATGGCAAGGAATCTATCTGTGGGAGCACCGCCAACAACGCTATCAGCGGGAATTGGTGGTGCATATTAGTGGAGATTAAGTTCCTGGTAAAGCGCGTAGTCGATCGATCTAAAAATAGCTTAGATTGGGCAGCTCAAATGACAAATATTGAGTTAAAGAAGTCAGATATCTGCCACCCTAGCTAACCGATGATAAAATTAACTAATTTCCCAGGCACAACAATTACTTTCTTAATCTCTTTCCCGTCGGTAAACTTCTTGACGATCTCCGACTCCCGCGCATGAGCTTCTAAAGTTGCGGCATCCTTAGTTGCAGGGATTTGAATTGTGCCGCGAGTTTTGCCCATGATTTGAATTACTAGGGTGATTTCATCGGCGATTAAAGCTGCTGGATCGAATTCACACCAGGGCTGTTCGTGGATGGAGCCAGTATGTCCGGTTAGTTGCCACAATTCCTCTGCCATGTGGGGAGCAAATGGTGCCGATAAAATCAATAAGGTTTCGATCCCTTCCGCATATACAGGTGAATCTTTGCAATCGGCATCGGTGATGGCGTTGCTGAGTTTCATTAGTTCGGATACCGCAGTATTAAACTGATAATTACCATCCAAATCTTCGGTAATTGCTTGGATCGCATGGTGAACGAAGCGACGCAAATCTTTCTCAGATTTAGATAATGTGTCGCTAGTTTTTTTAGCAACAGGCTTGTAACTCATCACCAATCGCCAGAGCCGATTGAGAAAGCGAAATTGTCCTTCGACATCTGCATCATCCCATTCAAGATCTTTTTCCGGTGGTGCTTTGAATAAAATAAACATGCGGGCGGTATCCGCACCGTATTTGCCTAAAACTTCTGCTGGATCTACGCCGTTGTATTTTGACTTGGACATCTTATCAAAGGAGATTTCCAGCGGATCGCCAGTGGTAGGATCGATCGGATTATTTAGATCGCCGACTGTATTTGGGGCGATATATTTGCCTGTCTTGGGATTCTTATAAGTGGTAGCTTGCACCATCCCTTGAGTCAGCAGTTGTTTGAATGGTTCGTCAAAATTGAGCAGCTTGGTTTTGCCACCATCACCCGCTCCAAAATCACGGACAATTTTAGTAAAGAAACGGGCATATAACAGATGCAAGACGGCATGTTCGACACCGCCCACATATTGATCTACAGGTAGCCAATCATTGGTAATATTCGGGTCAAATATTTGCTTATCATTACCTGCATCTGGATAGCGCAGAAAATACCAGGAGGAATCGACAAATGTGTCCATCGTATCGGTTTCCCGTTTGGCTGGGGTACCGCAAGTTGGACAGGGGACATTTACCCAAGATTCCAGACTGGCGAGAGGATTACCACCTTTGCCTGTGAACTCGACATCTTCAGGCAATTTCACTGGTAAATCGGCTTCGGGTACGGGTACCGCGCCACAGCTTGGACAGTGAATCATCGGGATCGGCGCACCCCAATAGCGTTGGCGGGAAATCAGCCAATCACGCAGCTTGTATTGAATCTTGGCTTTGCCACAGCCTTGCTGTTTGGCATAGTCGATGATTGCTTGCTTTGCAGCAACAGAATCTAGCCCATTAAACTGACTAGAATTAATCATTACGCCAGCATCTGTATAAGCGGCGGTAAGCGAGTCGCTGGAATGTTCAACAGTTGGCGCAATTACCTGAGTAATTGGTAACTGATATTGCGTCGCAAATTTGAAATCGCGGACATCGTGAGCCGGAACACCCATGACTGCACCTGTGCCGTATTCATACAAAACATAATCAGCAATCCAGATTGGGACTTCGGTGCCAGTGAAGGGATTAATCGCCATCGCTCCGGTAAATACGCCCCGCTTGGGCTTATCTTCGGCAGTTCGATCGATCTCGCTTTGACTTTTAATTTCCTCGACGAAGGTATCTACAGTCGCCTTTTGGTCTGGAGTGGTGACTCGATCGGTTAAGGGATGCTCTGGAGCCAGCACGATGTAGCTCACGCCATAAACGGTATCGGGACGAGTTGTAAAAACAGTAATTTTCTCACTGCTACCAACAATCGCAAATTCTAGATTCGCCCCGATCGATTTACCGATCCAATTTGCCTGCATTAACCGGACTTTTTCCGGCCATCCGGTTAATGTATCCAGATCGGTCAATAATTGGTCGGCATAGTCGGTAATTTTAAAGTACCACTGCTTGAGTGATTTCTTCTCAACGATCGCCCCAGACCGCCAGGAACGTCCATCTCCATCGACTTGTTCGTTGGCGAGGACGGTTCGATCGATCGGATCCCAATTTACAAAGCCTTCTTTTTGATAAGCCAGTCCACCCTCGTAGAATTTCAAGAAAATCCACTGCGTCCAGCGATAATATTCTGGTGAACAGGTGGCGATTTCTCGATCCCAATCGATCGACAATCCCAATTTCTGCAACTGTCCCCGCATGTGAGCGATATTTTGATAAGTCCAAGTTGCCGGATGGATTCCCCGCTCAATCGCTGCATTTTCAGCAGGCAGTCCAAACGCATCCCAACCCATCGGATGCAACACCCGATACCCCTGCATCCGCTTTTGTCTGGCTACTACGTCGGTAATCACATAGTTCCGCACATGTCCCATGTGCAGATTTCCCGATGGATAGGGAAACATCGACAAGGCATAGAATTTGGGCTTGTCACTGGTGGTATCAGTTTTGTATAAGTTTGCCGCCGTCCAGGATTGTTGCCATTTAGACTCGATCTCGGCGGGGGTGTAGGTGTTTTCCATGATGGGTTGGGAGTTGGGAGTTGGGAGTTGGGGAGACTGGGGGACTGGGGGACTGGGAGGCGGGCTTCGATACGCTAATCCATTTGTCATCATTTTAACCCGAACCTCTCTCTCCATAACTTTCCATTCTTTACTTCTCACTTCCCACTTTTCCGAACCCCGAACTCCCAACTACCAACTCTCCCCCAACATTAAGAATCTAAACTTTTATGAACTCGATCGATGGTGGTTCTCAGCTAAGTGGTTTAAATTAGACGAAGCAGCGGCAATCGCGGACTTATTTTTATATTTAAAATTTTATGACTACTGGCGATTTATCTGGGGCGGGAATGAATCGAGACTATGTTGAACACAAGACTATCCCCAAGGTGAAGCTGCCAACGATGATCCGGTTGGGATTATTTCAGATGGGCTTGGGGATGATGTCGGTGATGGTATTTGGGGTGCTAAATCGAATTTTGATTCGAGAATTGGCAGTACCAAGTACGATCGCGACTGTGATTTTAGCATTGACTTTATTTGTTGCTCCAGCCCGAATTATTTTCGGTCAATTGTCTGATACCAAACCACTTTTTGGTTATTATCGGACGGGTTATGTTTGGTTGGGTGCGGCAGGACTAGTGACGAATGCGATTATTGCCGTACAGGTAATGTGGCAACTGGGCGCGAGTCTCAAGCTGGAAGGTTGGACGACGACAACCTATGGCTGGGCTGGATTGCTGGGATTTGTTTTTGCGCTGTATGGCTTGTCGGTAAGCATGTGTTCGACTCCTTTTGCGACGTTACTGGTTGATATTACCGATGAGGACGATCGATCGCGAGTAGTTGCAGTCGATTGGTCGATGTTAATTGGCGGTACGATCGTTGGGGCAATTACGATCGGCATCTTGCTCAAGTCGCTCACAATTGATGCCACAATTATTGAAGTTCAAGCCCAAATTAATCGCTTATTTTTGATTATTCCAGGAATTGTTTGTATTTTCACAGTGGTGGCGACTTGGGGTGTGGAAAAGAAGTATTCACGGTTCGCCAGTCGGGTTGGTAAGCAGCAAGTCGGATCCCATTTATCACTAGGGCGGGCAATTGGCATTTTGACAGCCAGTCGTCAAACACAGGTATTTTTTACCTTTCTCGTGGTGATGACTTTGGGCTTATTTATTCAGGATCCGATCCTAGAAACCTATGGTGGGGAAGTATTTGGACTGACGGTGGGTGAAACGGCTCAGTTGAATGCCTTTTGGGGCGGAGGCACGCTCTTAGGTTTGAGTGCGGCAGGATTTTGGTTCATTCCCAAGTTGGGTAAGCAGAAGACAGCGCGGCTGGGCTGTATGCTAGTTGCGGCATCAATGCTGTGGATAGTAGCGGCGGGATTTGACCACAATCCGATGTTTCTCAAGCTAGCATTGTTATTATTTGGGATCTGTTCGGGCTTGGTGACGACTGGTGCGATTACGATGATGTTGGATCTGACGGTACCAGAAACGGCGGGGACATTCATCGGCGCATGGGGTTTGTCTCAAGCATTAGCCAAGGGTTTGGCGACGGTATTTGGTGGTGCGGCTCTGGAGCTGGGTAGATCTTTCGCGCCCAATCTCACGCTTGCTTATGGATTTGTGTTTAGTCTCCAAGCTCTAGCAATGATCATTGCGGTTAAGCTACTCGATCGAGTAAATGTTCGCGAGTTTCAGACGACAGCGAAAGATGCTGTTAAAGCAGTGATTGCAGCGGATTAGGCGTTAAGTTTTAGGCTTTGGACTTTAGGCTTTGGGCTTTAGGGAATGCCTAATCGAAATTAGTGAATATGTTAGGATACATGTATGGGATTTCTATGCTTGTGTCCTTTTTTATGTGCCTGTAAGTTATGTCGATCGAAACCGATACCAATACTCAATCATCTAATACCGAAGAAGTGAAAACAGAACCGATTCTCTGTCCTCACTGTCTGCGAACGAAGAGTAATGGGATTAAATGTAAGGGTATTTGTGTCGCTGAGAGTGACTATTAGCTGATTGGCGGACAAAACTCCTAGAAATGTTGGATTTCATTCTTCAACCCAACCTACCGAAAAAAGATTTGTCCGTCAATCAGGACTATTAGACTAGTGTCTTATGCTAGCTCGGTATACACCATACAATCGAGAGCCTAAAGCCTAAAGCCCAAAGCCTAACTAAATCGTTTCTGCTGTCTGATCTTGAATCACGGCACTCCAATTATCTTCCGTCATCGCAGCGGCGAACTGCTCGCGTTTTTGTTCGTCACTAATTGCCGCAGCATCTAGTTCTCGGCTCAAGGCACTATCCGCCATTGCTCGACGCAGTTTGAGCTTCTTCTCTTCGTATGCTGCTTGCTCCTGTTCAGACATCGCTGCTTTGGCAATTTCGCCGACAGTGGTTGCCCAGACTCCGCCAGCACCCGTATTTCCAGGTGGGATTGTGTCTAGCTCGGCAATCCAGGTATCCCGTAAATTTTCCATTTCTTCCCGCTTGGGAAACTTAAATGCTTGTACTCGCACATAGGCACAAACACTATCACCATGCTCTGCA
>JANXVE010000183.1 GCA_025351825.1 Chamaesiphon sp. 341R_metabat_111
TCGAAAGTTAGATTCGATCTACCTCGATCGTTGCTAACTTATGGCTTACCTAAAAAGTCTAGTTTACCTAATGGTACGCCAGAATGTCTGAGGATATTGTAAGCGGTTGTTACGTGAAAATAAACATTAGGCAATACAAACCCAACCAAATAGGGCAAGCCTTCAAACTGCATAGTTTGTTTACCCATTGGTACAGCAATCGATTTTGCTTCTGAGCCATCGATTTGAGCGGCTGTGAGTGTGGCTAAGTAAGCATTTGTTTGTTTGAGTCGATCGACTAATTCGGGGAAGGTGGTTTCCGTATCTGGCATCGCTGGTGCCTCTTGTCCCGCGAGTCTGGCAGCACCTCTGCGGGCAATATCTGAGACAATTTGAACTTGTTTCGATAACGGCAGCATATCTGGATAGAGACGGCTATTAATCAGCACTGTAGGATCGATTTTTCGGGCGGTGGCATCTGCTGCACCTTTTTCGAGGATTACGACCAGATTATCGATCGATCTCATCAATGACGGTACTGAAGCTTGATACATGGAAATCGTCATGGATATTTTGCCTGAGAATTTAGATCTATTCACATCTATTTTGACCGATCTTTTGGAGATTGGTGTATTTCAAAGGCATAAAAGTCTCTCTCGATTTAGTAATACCCAATTATGCTATTTTGGGTGGAAAGATAGTTGCGAGATCGATGGCGATGTCTGAAAAGTGGGGTAAATTGACTAGACGAGGCGGCAACACAATCTGAGTATTTGTGTAAATAGAACCTTGTGGTTGACTGTATATTTCTAATCTACTATCTATTAAATTGACGATCCAATATTCACTAATTTCTGCTGCTGCATAGATTTGTGACTTAGTACTTCGATCGAAATCAAGACTAGAATCAGCTACTTCAATTACGAGGATAATATCGGCAGGAGCGGGATGACTATTCGCATAATTATCCGATCGCAATCTGGCAATTATAACGTCAGGCTCAGGCTCACTATTGTTTGGCAAAGTAATTGGATCTTGACTCTGTACATCAGATCGATCGCCAATCAGATTTAATAACTGCTTAAATAGTCTCCGAGTGCAAAGAGTGTGTCGAGTGCCTTTGGCTACCATGTTAAGTACTTGTCCTGAAATAAGTTCGATATGTTCTCCTTCATGGATGATTCCAGTTTCAATCATCCGATGATAGTCATTAGTAGTAAGCGGACGAACTTGAGTATTAATCATTCGATCGATCCCCGAAAATACAATCTAATCTAACATCATAACAAACTCCCCCAATCCCCCAATCCCCCAGTCCCACAGTCCCCCAGTCTCCCATCCCTACCCCCTTACTCGCTGCGCCGAAGCTTGACTCAGCCGCGAAGGAATCGGACAATCGAGTAAAATAGCGATCGATCGCATTAGATCCGCACCATCATCGGGGATTTGGCGTTGATTATTCAAGATTTCCAAACATGCAGCAATGAGGATTTGTTTGACTTTGGGAGTGGCGACAGCTATTTTTGATAAATCTGCCTGAAATTCTCGCCAAGTGATGGCTGGGGGCAGTTTTGACTGGCTGGAAGGGCTACTCGGCAACCGCATCAAGCTGGCTTCAAAGCTATATTCGATATCTTGTGGTTTATTGTTAGTCAAACGGGCGAGAGTGCCCAAGATATTCAGGGTTTCGACCCACACATCAGCGATCGAATGGTATATTTCTGGAGCTGTACCTGTGGTGGGTGCGAGTCGATGATTGAGGACTAAATAAACGAGCGTTGTCTGCCAATTTTCAGACGGTAAAATGTCTACCATCCCATAGGCGCATTTGAGCAGACGGGAGGCGTGAACTGTATCGCGAATTTTGGTGACTTGTCGATCGAGGCTCGTTAATCTCTGGTGTGATGGGATAATATCGATCGCAGGGCGCATCTGCTCGATTTGCTCCATGACGGCAGGATCTTCGAGTTGGGATAGGTAGTCTAATTGCTCCCAAGCGCGATCCGAATCCAGTAATAATGCATAGATATAAGCCAGTGTGCCGTACTCTCCCACTACTGAAGATTCAGGTACAATCGTTGCCATTTCATCACCCATACTAGCTAAACCTGTGGTGACAAAACTGCTGGTTGGCAGACTGACAATTTGATTAAATGCAGGTACAGTTTGCCCATTAACCACAATTTTGGTGCCTAGTTTCCTGCCCGCGCCGCGCACGACTTGGATCCGTTGGGCGAGGGGTGGATGGGTGGCAAATAAACCCTCCAACCAGTTGAAGTTGAGCGCGGGGCTAAAGAACATGTGGCTGGTAGTTTCAGCGTGGGGTGAGTCGATTTGGGAGCTGAACCCGCCAATCTTTTCTAAAGCACTGCCAATCCCATCAGGATTCCGCGTAAACTGGACTGCCGAAGCATCTGCTAGAAATTCCCGCTGTCTGGAAATCGCACTCTGAATCAATCGCCCTGAGATAAAGCCGGAAAAACCAATAATTTGAAATAGAATTCCCAGCTTTGCCAGCGGATTGTCCCGATCCGATCCGGTATAGCTGAGCACTCTGCCGACTAGATGTAAGCTCAAAATCCCATGCAACATCCCCATCAGGCGAATATTCATCGCCATATCCCCATTGAGAATATGACTAAATTCGTGAGCAATCACCCCTTGCAATTCATCGCGGGTGAGTTGCTCTAAGCTGCCCTGAGTCACCCCAATTACCGCATCATTAATCGTAAATCCCGCCGCAAATGCATTAATCCCCGATTCATCAACTAATAAATACACTGGTGGTACTGCCATTGTGGCAGCGATCGCCATTTCTTCGACGATATTTAATAACTGTTGTTCTGCGGGTGTCGCTGTTTCGGGTAGTACCCTGATGCCACCCAGCTCGGCGGCAATTACGGCACCACCAGCTTTCAATTGGTTGATTTTCCACCAGCTCGGTATTCCCATCAGGATCGCCGTACCAATCAGCGTCCAGAAAAACACCCGAAAGTCCCACCAAATTGTTGAGATCTTGCAGTTTGGATTGGAGTTTTGATTGGCGGAAGGAAAGTAGTTGATGCGATTGGGATTGTAGCTATTACGATTTGGGTAAGAGCGAAATGAGTCCCGATTGTCATTGCCAAAACTGCGGGTAGGGCTACTGCCAAAGCGAGAAACATCGCTACTTCTACTACCGCCACCGCTACTTCTGCCACCTTTGAGCTGATACCCTGAATTATCCGCTGCTGGTAATAAGGGGATCGAGGCTAGATCTTCGCTCGCGACTCGCGGCTGAACCGTTGCATTTACTGGTACGATCGGTTGACACGTCGGATTAGCAAACACGATCGATCTCAGAAATGTCGTGTTAATTGTCAGCATCACTGCAAAATAAACGCAGATCCCCGTAAACATTACTGATGCCCCAAACAATCCTACCAGTGTCTTGGTTGCCTGTCTCGATCGATCCTGCTGCTCAAAAAAATTCATACTCAATCCCTACTCCCTCTACCCTCTAAAACGTCACTCGTGGAGCCGCTCTAACTTCCGGCGCAACTTCTGCCAACAGTTCGGCAGTCGTAAATCCAAATTGTCCAGCAATGAGATTGCTGGGAAATGCTTCTCTAGTCGTGTTGTACAGTGTCACAGCATCATTAAAAGCTTGACGCGCAAAGCCGACTTTATTTTCGGTAGAGATTAGTTCTTCGCTGAGTTGCATCATTGTGCCGTCAGCCTTGAGATCTGGATAAGACTCACTGACTGCAAACAATCTACCCAAAGCACCCGTGAGCGCACCTTCGGCTTGACTCAAGTCTTGCATAGCGGCTGGAGCACCAGGATCTCTGGCGGCTCTACTACTGGCACCGACGGCGACATTTCTCGCCGCAATCACGGCTTCGAGGGTTTCCCGCTCGTGGGCGAGATATTTTTTGGCAATTTCTACTAGATTGGGAATCAAATCGTAACGCCGTTGCAACTGCACATCGATTTGGGCATAGGCATTTTTGTAACGGTTGCGTTGAGCGACGAGTCGATTGTAACCATCGATGCAAATATACGCCAGGATTGCACCCAGTACGACGATAAAGATAAAAATTCCCATAAGATCTGCTCAATGACTACTCTTAAGTAGAGTACCCAGTTGAATCGATCGAATTAACAGTATTTCGATATTAATAAAGTGGCATACTGAGCTTGTTAGAGATTTGGAGCATGAACTAAATGGCTAAATTTTATTCTCAATTAGACGATCGACTTTACTCGATTGGTCAATTAAAAAGGGTGTCAATGGTGTTCGATCCTACCAACTCGAACACAATCATACCAGTATCGACGGTTCTCCTATATTTTAAGAAGAAACATAAAATTATCGTTTGTGTGCCTTCCAGGTACCACCATAAATATAATTAGGCCGATTGCTTAGTATTTTCCAGCAATCATGACATACAAGTTGCCAGCCAACAGATTTATCAACTTGAATCCGATACATGATATCTGCACTTTTTTGACACCTGTCGCAAGCTTTCGTCCGATTTCTGACCATCTAAATTAATTAGAAGTATTGGGTTAAACGGTTGACAGTTGACGGCGAAGTTTTTATACAGGGTATTCAAACCCCGATCTACTAAAAATCCGCCTAAATAACGAGTACGATCGCTATTAATTATCAACTATCAACTATCAACTATCAACTATCTAAGTATGAATCAAAATTGAAATATCATCATTTTCTTCTTTAACGTTAAATGTTTTTAGTCCTTGTGCTTGTTTGCCAAGACTGAGCAACTGATGAGATGCTTCAGGTAAAGCAACGCCCAGAAAAGAGTCTACCCACTTAATATTTTCACCTGTTTTCAGGTCAAAAGTTGCTCCATGCCAACGACAGGTGATGGCATTGTTGCAAACCTTTCCTTTTGCCAACGGCATTCCTAAATGGGGGCACTTATTCTCGACAGCGTAGACTTTGCCATCTATTCTACTCAATATAGCTTTCTTGTTCTCGAATTTAACTGCGAGGATTTCACCCTCCTTAACTTGGCTGCGAGTAGCAACAGAGATAGTTGTCATAGCGTAATAATAAATGTTTGATGATTTAAATCCAGATATTCATAGCCTACCAGGATCCGCCCCCTTTGACGAGATCGTGCAGGCTCGATCGACTACTAGAGATTATATTCTCGCGTTTGCTTTTGGATCGCTTTTTGATAACTATCGAAATCTCCTTGTTCGTGAAATAAACTAGCTGCTCGATCGAAATCAGCGATTGCCCCGACTCGATCTTTTAATGCAGTTTTATTTAGAGCACGATTGTAGTAAGATTTGGCATGAGCGGGATCGATCGAGATTGCCAGATTGTAGTCAGCGATTGCTCCGGCATTATCGCCGACTTCACATTTGATACTACCTCGGTTATAGATAGATTTGATGTGTTCGGGCGCGATTTCGATGGTGCGATCGTAGTCGGCAATCGCCGCAGCATGATTTCCTAAATAATTTTTAGTGTTGCCGCGTTGATAATATGCTTGGGCATAATTTGGATTGAGTTCAATTGCCCGATCGAAATCGGCAATTGCTGCTGCTTTTTCATCTAAGCCTAGCTTTGCCACGCCACGACTATAGTAAGCTTTAGCATAATCAGGAGCCTGTTTAATCGCCCAACTATAATCAGCAATTGCTAGTGAAACATTCCCAGTTTCCATTCTGGCTCGACCGCGATTATAATAAGCCTTGGCATACTTATCGTTGAGATTAATTGCATGGTTATAATCAGCCATTGCTCCGGCTAAATCTCCCAATTGTCCTTTGGCTAAACCGCGATTATTATAGGCTTGAGTATAGTGGGGATGGAGTTCGATCGCTCGATCGTAGTCAGCAATTGCCCCTGCTAAATCCCCTAATGAGTGCTTCTCGATTCCTTGGCGATTGTATTTTTTAACTTGTTTGAGTTCTTTGCGTTCCATCTCGATCGAAACATGCTCGTCTGTCATTAGTGCCGATACCTCCCATAAAATTAGATTTTGAGACTGGGGTAATAAGCTCTGATTGTCTTTTCAAGCTAATCATAATCCACGATCGCATCATTTCACTCATAGTTTGATAGGATCGGTACACATCAGACCGATCGCAATGACTTGGACGCGCCGACATATACTATCCCTAGCAGATTTCACTCCCCAGGAGTACGATACCGTCCTCCAGACAGCGGCTAGCTTCAAAGAGGTACTATCCCGTGCCGTCAAGAAAGTACCCACCCTCCAGGGGCGAGTAGTTGCCAATCTGTTCTTTGAATCCTCCACTCGCACCCGCAGTAGTTTTGAACTAGCCGCCAAACGACTCTCGGCTGACACGCTCAATTTTGCAGCGGCGACTTCTTCGCTCACCAAGGGCGAAACCATTCTCGATACAGCCAAAACCTATCTGGCAATGGGTGCCGACTTGATGGTAATTCGGCACAAGCAAGCTGGCGTACCCCAGGCAATTGCTACAGAAATGGATCGAATGGGGATCAAAGTAGGAATCTTAAATGCTGGTGATGGACAGCATGAGCATCCTTCCCAGGCATTATTAGATTTGCTGACAATTTGCGCCACTATCGACCCGATCGATCCTCGGTTATCATTACTCAAAGACAAGAAAATTGCGATCGTTGGGGATATTTTACACTCACGGGTAGCTCGATCGAACATCTGGAGTCTCACAGCTAGCGGTGCTCAAGTTCATCTGGTTGCCCCACCAACGTTATTACCTGCGGAATTTGCTGATTATTGTCAGGAGCCGCGCGCTGGGATTGAAAAGTCCAATTTACACGTTCATTGGCAACTCGAACCTGCGTTAAAAGATGCTGACTTTGTGATGACATTACGGCTGCAACAAGAGCGGATGACAGAACATTTATTACCAAGTTTGCGTGAATATCATCAATCCTATGGCATCACGCGAGCACGTCTCAAGTTGTGTCATCCAGACATTAAAATTCTACATCCTGGGCCAACTAATCGCGGCGTAGAAATTACTTCAGACTTGATGGACGATCCAGCTTTGAGCCTGATTTCTGAGCAAGTAACCAATGGCGTAGCAATTCGGATGGCGTTACTTTATTTGATGGGAAATACTAAGGATTTGAATTGAATCATCCGAACTGGAGTAATGAGGCTGCGCTAGCAATGTTCAAAAGTTTGAGTAGGTTGGGTCGGGAGTTTTGTCTGTCAATCAGGATCATTTTTTACTAGGTTTGCTTTTTTGCGTTACATATGAAATATTTTTAGGAATCCTGGTATAGACTTGTTGACCCAACCATTGAGATACTAATTCTTTGAATTCAGGATCGTTCATATATCGGGCAAATAGATCCTCATTGAGTTCCATCCGCTCGATAAATAGTGACTCTAATACTCGATCGAAAACGAGTTGAAATTTTTCAATCGGATTGGTTTGGGCGGCTTGGGTGAGACGATCGATTAGAGCCGCCGCTTCGGTAATTTGGTCGAAGAATAGCTGATCTGCTTCATTGAGATTTTCACCAAATCGTTCGTTGATTTGGTCGATCAGGCGAGATAGTGGAACATTATCTTCTCGTACTTTCCCACTACCGACATCTTTTGGGCCATCGAGTGGTGTTGCATAGCCTTCATTTAGACTTATGGAACCTTCACTAATTTTTTGGAGTCGATAATATTCAAGCTGAATTTCCTCGTCGAACTGGTATCCGAGTTCAGACTTTCGTTTCGGCAACTTCAATGCTAAGTGTTTGAGATAAGTATATAGCTTCTCCAAATCACTATCTTGATAAGGAATGATCTGACTCAAAAAAGCATAAAGATTTTGGAAGGCTTTGACTTTACCTCGCCATAACTCTGCTTCATCCTCTTCTTTGGTTTGAAAAATCTGAAATCTAGCAACTGCTTTATCGAGCAAGGCATTCATATTTTTGTGGTCGGCTGGACTTTGCCGTTGCTTAGGTGCAAAAAATATTTCGCAAAAATTGATAACTTCTGCATCTAGATAAATATTAGATTCATCTAACTCAGCTTGAATTTGATATAGTCGATCGGGATCGACTTCTTCGCCCATTGCCGCACCATCAAAATAGACTTTAAAAGCTTCGCGAATCTCTTCTGGATCGTTGACAAAATCGAGAATAAATGTCTCTTCTTTGAGTGGATGAGTGCGATTGAGTCGTGAGAGGGTTTGCACGGCTTGAATGCCTGCTAACCGCTTATCGACATACATTGTATGCAGCAGCGGTTGGTCGAATCCAGTCTGATACTTCTCGGCAACTAGCAATACTTGATATTCATTGCTATCAAATTCTTCAGGTAAATCTTTCTCGCGGATACCACCATTCATCTCGACCTCTGTATAATTCTTGTCGGGAATTTTATCATCTACAACAGAACCTGAAAAAGCCACCAAACTTTTAATCGGATAACCTTGTTCTTCAATCAACTTATCAAAAGCTTGCTTATAACGAACGGCTTCCAGTCGCGAACCCGTCACTACCATCGCTTTGGCTCGACCTCTGATTTTGTGGCGGCTATAGTTTTGAAAATGCTCCACCATGATCTCGGTTTTCTGCGCGATATTATGGGGATGGAGTCGCATATAGTGACTCAGAGCGCGCGCCGCTTTTTTGCGTTCGACATTGGGATCGTCTTCACAAGATTTCAGGAGTCGATAAAAGGTTTGATAGGTGATGTAATTTTTCAGGACATCCATGATGAAGCCTTCTTCGATCGCCTGACGCATGGTATATCTACTAAACGGGACACCGTTTCGCCCGAAGACAGCCAGGGTTTTATGTTTGGGTGTGGCGGTGAATGCAAAAAAGCTGATATTCGGTTGATGTCCGCGTTTTGCCATACTGCGATACATTGCTTCTAAATCTGATTCTCCTTCTTCCTCGGCTAGTGCTCTGGCTCTTTGACGTAGCTCTTCACCGCCAAGTACTTCTTTGAGGGTAGTAGCTGTCTCGCCGGATTGGGAACTGTGAGCCTCGTCGATGATGACTGCACAGGTACGGGTGGGTAAGTAGCCTTTAGTTGATTCGCCCCGCTCCTCGGACATTTTGGCCAGTTTTTCGGAAACAAACGGAAACTTTTGCAGGGTTGTAATGATAATTGGGACGGCGTTTTCTAGTGCTTCCGCTAGTTGTCGAGAATCTTCGTCGATTTTTAGCACAACGCCTTGACGGTGATCGAATTGATAAATGGTATTCTGCAATTGTCGATCGAGTACCACCCGATCGGTCACTACAATTACACTATTAAATACTCGTCGATCGGCTGCATCATGTAATGAAGAAAGGCGATGGACTAGCCAACCGATGGTATTACTTTTACCGCTACCAGCCGAATGTTCGACTAAATAATTATGACCCGCACCTTCTTTTGCAGCAACTGCCACCATTTCGCGAACGGCTTTTAACTGGTGATAGCGGGGAAAAATAGTGGTTTCTTTCTTGACTTTTTTACCTTCATCCGAGAGTTTTTCTTCTGATTGCAGATGGATAAAACGGGCGAATAAATCTAGCAAACTATCGGGTTGTAGAACTTCTTCCCACAGATAAGCAGTCCGATAATTACGACCATTTGGATCGGGGGGATTGCCTGCGCCACCATCCCAGCCACGATTGAAGGGCAGAAAATGGGTAGAAGAACCAGCTAATCTGGTAGTCATATGAACTTCTTCGGTATCGACGGCAAAATGTACCAGTGTCCGCTGTTTAAACTCGAAGATTTTTTCCCGCGAATCGCGATCGTGTCGATATTGATGAATCGCATCTGCTGCTGTCTGTCCGCTGAGAGGATTTTTGAGTTCTAATGTAATTAATGGCACCCCATTAATGCTAATAGTGACATCGAGAGAGTTCTCATTTTTGGGGCTGAAATGCAGTTGACGAGTGAGTCCGATAATATTTGCAGCATAGCGGGCTTCAAGTTCTGGGTTTAGTCCGTGGGCTGGTTTGAAGAAGGCGATGCGGAGGGTTTTACCATAACATTTGAACCCATGTCTGAGGGTACTGAGAGAGCCATTGGTATCCATCCATTTGCAGAGTGTGGCGATAATACGATCGCCTGTTTTTTCACCATGTAGGAGTTCTAATTTATCCCAGATTTTCGGTTGGGTAGTTTGGATAAATTTTAGAGCAACGGCGGGGAAAATTGCATTCTCTCGATCGAACTCTTTTGATGTATGTCGCTGAAAGCCAGAAGATAGGAGGACATCTTCGATCGCGTTTTCAAAGGCTGTTTCGGAAGTTCTTTTCATGGTAGTTTTGCACTCTTATCGATCGGGATATTGGCTTCGTTTCTGAACCGCCTCCGATTAAAATCGGGGCTAACGTTACAAAGTCCGCCTACGCGGACTATTAGATTTATTTAGTCCGCGTAGGCGGACTTCGCTTGCGCGTGCAGCGGTTGGAAACCGCTGGAACTAAGATGATGACATTCTCGCGATCTTTTTACGAAGATAATACACGACAACCTGACAAAATGGCTCAAGTTGTCCTCCATCTTTACCTTCCCAAGTTGCTAAGTATTTGACGAAATCTGTATCACGGGCTTTCTCGCTTCGCAGTACTTGAGTAAATGAATCAATTACCGCTTTACGATTATTAACCAATCTGGAGTGATTGAGATTTAAGATATTATCAATCTCATTCTGCAATTGTGGATCGTTAGCTTCGATGCGACCTGAGCCAGGAAATTTGAAGAGTATTTCTACATCGCGTTCTGGATCTGCGGGATTAAATGATATGTCATCATCACCTTTTCTGGTGTCACAGTGCTGCTCTCTCCGAGGTTTTCCAGTTCCACCAAGGCAAGCACCTAAAAGATTTCCATAATTGAGTTGCATCTGGGGAAACTTATTTGGAGATTGACTTTTGTTATGCTCGATCTTCATCTTGTCTGATTCAGCATAAATTCGTTGCATACAATAACAGCAAATCCCGCGTTGCTCGTTTACTAAACTCTCCCGCAGATCGTCCTTTTCGGCATAGTTGTCATAGTCAGTATTGGTATTGCAGCGATGTTGGGTTAAAGATGTTGGTTCGGGGTTTTTGTGGATATTCCTCATTCATTACCTTCTAGAAATTTAATCAGAGATCGAGCGCGGGTAAGTTCTGGCTCGGATTCGCCGAGTTTTTCTGTCAGATTAATTATCGCTTGACGCGCTGCATCGAAATCTTCATCATCGACTAGCCTAAATAGCTCATGGAGTTTGTCGGCGATCTCTTTATTTCGATCGGCTGCTCCCATCAATTCGTCTAAGATGCGGTTAGCATCAAGACCATAAGCCTCTGATGGAATAGTAGCAATAACTCTACCATCTTCTTCATCGCGTTCTAGAAATCTAATACATCTTGCTTCAACTTCACCAATCACCAGCGGGGAATGTGTTGTAACTATAAACTGACAGTTTTTGAACGTAGAAGTAAGGCGGCGTAATACCTGCCGCTGCCATGTTGGATGAAGATGTAGTTCGATCTCATCAATCATCACCAATGCGACACCTTCAGAGATCGGATTAGAACTTTCGGGATTTGCGATTGCCAACCGACGAGTTAAGTCAAAGATAATTGCTAGCAAACCGCGCTCACCATCGGAAAGTTGGTGCAGTTCAAAAGGTTTACCATCTTTTTCCACCAGAAATGTTAATCTGGGTTGTTCTCGCAGTCTCAAATTCGTAAATGCTGGAATAAATTCTGTGATGACGGCTCTCAATGAATCTAAAATTCTCTGGGAACTCCCTAGTTTTTCTTGAGTTCTAAACCAATCTAGAAATTCTCGCAGTTCAATTTCTCGATCGTCCAAAGCAAAACTATATGCTTGAGCAACCTTAAATGGTTTTTGTGTTGGTAAACTTCGAGGACGACCTGGTAGTTGTCGTTTGGGAGAAAAATAAACCGCAATTGGTTGATTTTTGGTATTTTTCAAACTGGCTAGAGCCGCGTTTGTTTCTCGGAATCCTGCTTCAATGTCGCCTGTAAGAGTTCGGGACTGGAGTGCCTGTTTCAAATCTTGCGGTTGGGGTTGTTCATTATCGCGACGCAATAAAATAAACCGATCGCTACTATCAAAAAATTGACTGAAGATCTCTTTTTGGACACCAATATCGAGTAATTGAGATCTAATTGAGACTTGTATAGTCACTAAAAATTCAGTTAATATTTTAAGAACTTCACCTTTACTATAAATTTCATCAACTTCAAAATTGCGCGGTTTGGAGATAGATGCTGTAAATAATGGCAATGCTTTTGAAAGGACTACGGCGATCGCGTACAGTATACTTGATTTGCCAATACCGTTAATTCCTGCGATTACAGTTACATCTGGCTCAAAATCCAAGTCCAGTTGCTCGAAACCTTTGAAATTAGCAAGGCTGATTTTATCTAATTTCATTTTCTCATATCCTCCGGCTCGATTTGTCCTGTTACAGCAGCATTAATCAGAGCAGAGCGGCGTTCTTTGAGTAATGCGATCGAATCTTTAATGGTTGCTAACAATATATCGATTCTTGATGTTTCTCGATCGAGATAATTAGTAATTAATTCAATTTCATTATCTGGAGGAATCGGAATACTAATTTCTCCAACAGTTTCAGTGTTCAAATTTAGCTGAGTGCCTAATTTACCTAGTCCCTGAAATAGCTGTCCTCCCTCGAAAATATAATATAGGAAATCAGGCTTCATTTTTAAATGTGGAAGATAAACAAAGCCATCGTGAATACAGCATTTTATCTTGGTAATTATGGGTTTACCAACTGAACCTGCAATACTTACAAAAAAAGTGTCAGGGTTAAGCTTTACACTTACAGAACTACCTAACTCCGAAAGTTTCTCAGTTGTTCGTGTTAGATATTTTTGACTGGCTGTCACATCTGAAATCCTTACCCAAGAAAATTCACCATCATCATCAAAGTATTTAAGATCGTCAATTGGTCTTGGCGAGGCTCCCCTTTTAACAGGAGAAAGCCTTTTGATTTTACAAACCCTCCAATGCTTAGGCACTGTACCTAACCATTCCACACCTGAAGATTTTAGAATGGCATTACGATCGAGTCCCTGAGTGACAATATGGTTAATAAATATTTTGCGTCTTTCTTCAATCAGGGCGAGCATCTGCTCTTTTTCTGCTACTAAGGCATCGATTTCGGTGGTTTCTCGATCGATATATTTAGCAATTTGTTGTTGAACTTCAATTGGTGGCAGCGAAATTAAAATATCCGCAAGTTCTGAAGAATTGATTGCAGGATAACTCACTCCTTTAGATCTGGCTTGAACCTCCCACAGAAAATACGACTCTCTAGCTGCATATTTAAAGTAGTCATCACTAAGAATTAATGGATTGGGTCTTGCGACAGCAAAACCAGTCGAAACAATTAAATTGGGTTCTGGATCTTTAATTGGTGCAATAGCCTGTAAGTAAGTTCTCACAGTTGAAATAATTACGTCTCCGTGCTTAACTTGCCTACGTGCTCTAGATGGAGCTTTTTTAAAGGGGTATAAAGCAAGTTCATTAATATTTCCTTGAGAATCAACATTCCCAATATCAACGTACTTAACTTCAAAATCTGGTTCGGTGGATTCTGACAAAGAATCATCATTTAAAGATGCAGCATACTTTAATCGCCTTTGCTCAAATACTAAAGTCACTTAGTTACCTCTTTTAGCATTTGAAGAATACGGTTTTCAACTGCTGCTAATTCAGCATCAATAGTTTTCAAATCCCTAGGCGGCTGATATTTAAAAAATGCACGATTAAAATTAATCTCATAACCAACCTTCCCAACCCCACCATCGATCTCATCCCGCAACTTCTTGTCAGGATTAATCCAAGCATCCCCCACATACGGACGCACCTCCCGCAAAAAGAACGAAACAATATCTTCCTTCAGCGGCACATTTTCATTATCCCGTAGACTCGCATCCACCTCATATTCGATCGTCTTACCCTGCTTACCCTGCGGATCTCGATAGATCCCAAAGATGCCATCTAATTCCACTGATTGGAGATCTGCTGGCAAGATTTGATTCGGGAAATCCTCCCCATCCACCACACCCGCAACATTCCCCCACTTCGCAATCACCGGAACCGCATCGGGATCGATCTTAGTAAAACAGTCGCGGAAAAACTTCTTCTGATTCGTACCTTTTGCGCCAGTCGCCCAACTCACATCGCTATCTTTGAAAATCCGCTGTACCCTTACCCACACATTATTCCAATCAAAATCTGGTTCGCGCCCCAATTCTAACTCCATCTCCATAATTGGATCGTAGAGATCGGGACAACCATTGAGGAAGATTTCCTTCGCTTCATCGGTAATTTGAAACTGCAACCGCAGCGGACGTTCTACCGTAATTCGCCGATAGCCAAAATCACGATTATCAAAGATCTTCGAGGTGGGACTTTCCGCAAAATCCCCATGTTCGCGAGTGAGCGTACTAATGATTTCTGCATCCAGATACCGCCGCTTGTCGCCCAGACTCCGCTTCATCGGTTGCCATCTGTCCCGACTATCGATTAGTTGGATTTTCCCTTGGCGGCTCTCCGTCTTGCGGTTCGTAACCACCCAGATAAACGTGCCAATCCCCGTGTTATAAAACATCTGCTCTGGTAGAGCCACGATCGCTTCTAACCAGTCATTTTCGATAATCCACCGTCGAATATCACTTTCACCCGATCCCGCGCCACCAGTGAATAGCGGCGAACCATTAAAGACAACAGCAATTCGGCTCCCCCGCTGATTTAGTTGGAGATCTTCAGATGGTAAAAACTCCTGCCGCTTGGACAGCATGTAAATCAGAAATAGCAACGCCCCATCGTTGACACGCGGCAATTTGCCATCGTAACCATTGAAATCTTTCCAGCGGCTAATATCCTTTTGCTCGGCTTTCCAGTCCACCCCAAACGGCGGATTTGCCAAGAGATAATCAAACCCATTAATATCCTCAAACGGTGCCGCAGTCAGCGTATTCCCAAACTCAATTCGACTATCCTTGTGTCCTTTAATCAACAAATCGGAAGCAGCCACCGCATAGGAACGGGGATTGTAGTCTTGCCCGAATACCTTGACGATCGCATTCTCATTATGCGCTTGAATCCAGTTCTGCGCCTCCGCCAACATCCCACCCGTACCACAAGTCGGATCGCAAACGGTGACGATCGGACTACCACCAGTTAAGATATCCCCATCTGGCTCCATCAGCAGATTTACCATTAGTTGAATCACCTCGCGTGGCGTAAAGTGATCCCCCGCCGTCTCATTTGCCGCCTCATTAAATCGCCGAATCAGATCCTCAAATACGAGTCCCATCGTAATATTATCGACTCGATCGGGATGCAAATCGATCTCGGCAAACTTGGAGACAACCAGATAGAGCCGATTCGACTCCTCCATCTTCTCGATCTCCTTGTCAAACTCAAACCTGTCGAAGATTTCGCGGATATTCTCCGAGAAACCGTTGATATAATCGGCAAGGTGACGACCGACGTTATCTGGATCGCCCTTGAGAATTTTAAAATCCAGCGGACTATGATTGTGAAATCCCAGCGATTCGCCGTTTTTATCCTTCGCCACCGCATTCAGCGTCGCATCCACATTTTTGATCTTGCCACTTGCCTCAAGTTGAGCATGTCTCTTCAACACTGCTGCTTTGCTAGATTCAAGCACACAGTCAAACCGCCGCAGCACAGTCAACGGCAACATTACCCGCTCGTACTGAGGTGGACGATAGGGACCACGCAACAGGTCAGCCACAGACCAGATAAAATTGGATAGAGACTGGAAGCTAGCTGCACTCATAACATTGATTCTGCAAACACTTAGTTCGCGTTCTGAAGTCGATCGTTCATCCATTTTAGCTTTAACTCGGATCTCCCGTACTATGGATCTTCAATGCACCTGCGGGGATGCTGCGCGATCGAGGATCTAAGCTAAACTGAACTAGAGGTTGCCCGCTACAGAACTGCTAATGATGACTGAAAATTACCTGAAAATTGAGAAAACCCGCGATCGACTAGTTGCTGTCTATCAGAGTTTAGTGGATATCGATCGATCGATCGTCCAGTTATTTTCAGTCATCTATACTCCAGTTACCAGAACGCTATTTCATGAGTGTTTTCAACAGGCTGGATTAGCAGAATCGAAGCCGCTTACCGCACTCGCCCTCAAGCCTTATTTCGATCGATTAATGGTGAGCGATCTGCTGATTCCACATGCCAAAAATACCTGCCAGATTCATCCCTTAATTGCCGAAATTGCGACCCGTGAAGCTGTCGCCGCAGGTAAATTTACAGTGATGGCTCAAGTGGTAGCGACAAATTTTCCAGTCACTCAGCACCGATACAATCAGCAGCGTCAATTTGAAAGTCGGGGTGAATTTATCCGAGAAGTTCGATTGGGACTTTATCTCAACGATCTAAAGTTTGTCAACGAACAATTTGACTTTTACTATAATAGTTATGGTCGAGTTACCGATCCGATTTTACCATCCCAGCTCTGGTATCATACCTGCAACAATCCTTTTGATGCTGACTGGTTTGCAACTTTAGAACCAGAACTCGCAGAGACAGTTTGGCATAGTATTCTAGACTATTCGATCGATAATTTAATACCTGTAGATGCAGCTTTTACCGCGCTAGAAATTGCTGCCAAAAATTTGGATCGACCGATCGAACTCCAGCTCCGAGTCAAACTAGTCGAGCAGCTATTATTTCGGGGAAAAGTCCTAGAAGCGCAGCAGGTATTGGATTCATTTCCAGCTAATTGGCGCGATCGGGTGGCATTACTCTGGGGCTGGTGGCACTTTTTGCGCGGAGAAGACTTGCAGGCAATTGGTGAGTATGAAATGTCGCTCAAGGCTCTTAAAAAAGGTGCTGGCAAACGTAAAACTTACTTCATGACGGCAGGTGGAGTTTTCTTTATTTTAGCGTTAATTCGACGGGGTGAAGGTGCCGATTTACGAGCGGCTCTAGAACATATTCGGATTGCAATCGCGGCTAACTCTTGGCTGAGTCCAACTTATAGTGTGTTGGAAAATCTGGTCGAATTGCAACTGGGACAATTGAATCGGCGCGATGTGATTTTGCGGGTGACACTACTCAAAACTCAACATAGTCTAGATATTCTGATTCGTGCTTTATGTATTCATTGGGTTGATAAAAATGCTACCAACAAACTACTACCGCAGGTGCTCGAACAGTTCTATGCTCAAGCAGATGCATCGGGTTATCAGTGGTTGGCAATGGAAGCCGCCGCGATTCTCTCCCAGATTAATCCGACTGAAAAATTCCAGAGCTTTTATCAAAAACAAACCACCGCGCATCAGCAACAGATGGGGATTGCTAGTATTGCCAGATTGATTCAACCATTGGAGCCGTGGGAACTCTCACTCAAAGCACTGACAAATCTCAATCAGAAACCCACCACTACCACGACTGTAGAGCGGGATAGCAATAGTCAACGGCTGGCGTGGGCGATCACTTTTTATGGAGCCAACGCTTGGATGCTCCAACCCCGCGAGCAGATTATCAATGCCAAGGGAGAGTGGAGTAAGGGGCGAAATATTGCGATCAAACGGTTGAAAAATCCTGGTGATTTTGACTACCTCACCACCCAGGATTTGCGAGTGTGTGGATTTCTCAAAGCTTACAATTCAGGTGGGAGTTGGGGCGGGGTTGAGTACAAATTTGACGATCGAGCAATCCTGGCCCTGATCGGTCATCCCCTGGTATTTTGGGAGAACAATCCCAATACCAGGATTGAAGTGATTAAGGGCGAACCAGAGCTGACAATTAAGGCGATTAAAGGCGACAGAATTGAGCTAGCAATGAGTCCCAAGCCGGAAATTGCCCAGGTGGTAATGCTGGTAAAAGAGAGTCCCTCCCGCCTGAAAGCGATCGAAATTAGTGCCGATCATCGCAAGATTGCCGATATTTTGGGTAGCCAAAATCGGCTGGAAGTACCTGTAGCCGCTAAGGATCGCGTGCTGACAGCGATTAGTTCGATTTCTCAAATCGTCACGATCCATTCGGATATCGGCGGTGGTGTAGACAACGTTGAAGAAGTACCCAGCGATCCGCAGCCCCACGTTCAGCTTTTCCCGATCGGATCTGGCTTAAAATTCAACATCCTCGCTCGACCATTTGCCCCTGTAGGCCCCTATTACAGCCCTGGGAAGGGGGGTGGAACCGTAATTGCTGAGGTTGAGGGGAAAAGACTGCAAACCAGCCGCGATCTGGCTGCTGAGGTGCGATTTGCGAATGCCGTAATTAGTGCTTGCCCGATTCTGGAGCAAACCACCGAGCTAGAAGGGGAATGGTCGATCGAAGATCCTCAAGATTGTCTAGAATTGTTGCTACAATTGCAAGCTCTCGACGATGTAGTGACGATCGAATGGCCTGAAGGTGAGAAGATGCGAGTCAGTCGGCAAGCTGGTTTGAGCGATTTCAAGCTCCGCATCAACCGTGAAAATGATTGGTTTGCTACCAGTGGCGAGGTGCAGGTAAGTGACAACGAGGTGATGGAACTTCAGCAACTACTGGGGCTGCTCGACAACGCTCCAGGTAAATTTATTCCCCTCGGCAATGGGCAATTCCTGGCTCTGACACAGGAGTTCCGCCAGCGGTTGGATGAGCTGCGATTAATCTCTACCAAGCATGGCAAAAAGCTGGGGATGCACCCCCTCGCCGCCCTCTCAATGGAAGACTGGATCGATGATGTGGGCGGGGTAGAGACAGATAAATATTGGAAATCTCACATCAAAAAGCTGCGAGAAATCGAACAGCTCGAACCGGAATTACCATCTACTTTGCAGGCAGAACTGCGCGACTACCAGCTCGATGGGTTCCGCTGGTTGGCGCGACTGGCACACTGGGGCGTGGGAGCATGTTTGGCGGATGATATGGGTTTGGGTAAAACCCTGCAATCCCTAGCGGCGATTCTCACCCGTGCCGATGGTGGAGCAACCCTGGTAATTGCGCCCACATCTGTCTGTATGAACTGGCTGAGTGAGGCTGAGAAATTCGCGCCGACGCTTAATCCGATTCAATTTGGGGCGGGAGATCGCCAGAAAGTACTAGATGAACTTCAGCCACGGGATTTGATGGTGTGTAGTTATGGGTTATTACAACAAGAAGACGTAGCCGAAATGCTCGCCAAAATTACCTGGCAAACGATCGTTTTAGATGAAGCTCAATCAATTAAGAATTTTGCCACCAAACGATCGCAAGCAGCAATGACATTACAGGCAGGATTTAAAATTATTGCCACCGGAACTCCCATCGAAAATCACCTCGGTGAACTGTGGAATCTGTTCCGATTTATCAATCCAGGCTTACTCGGCTCCCTCGATGATTTTAACACCCGCTTTGCCAATGCGATCGAACGTTCTGGTGATGCCCCCCTTGACAAACTACGCCAGAAAAATGCCCGACTCCAACTCAAGAAACTAATTCAACCCTTTATCCTCCGCCGCCTCAAACGGGACGTACTCACCGAACTCCCCTCTCGCACCGAGATTACCCTCCAAGTCGAACTCTCCAAAGCTGAGATGCTATTTTACGAAGCATTGCGCCAAAAAGCGATCGCTAAACTCACCGAAATCGATGCTCCCCCAGGACAAAAACACCTGCAAGTACTAGCCGAAATCATGAAGCTGCGCCGCGCTTGTTGCAACCCTCAATTAGTTACTAGTGATATTGCCATTCCCAGTGCCAAATTGAAACTATTTGGTGAAGTCCTCGCCGAACTACTAGAAAATAATCATAAAGCTTTAGTATTTAGTCAATTTGTCGATCATTTACACATCCTGCAAACATACCTAGAAAGTCAAAATATCTCCTATCAATATCTCGATGGCAGTACTAATGCCCGCGATCGTAAAAAGCGCGTTGATGCCTTCCAATCAGGTGAGGGGGATGTTTTCCTGATCAGCCTCAAAGCAGGGGGCACTGGACTCAACCTCACCGCCGCTGACTACGTGATCCACATGGATCCCTGGTGGAATCCCGCCGTCGAAGATCAAGCATCCGATCGAACTCACCGGATTGGACAAAAGCGTCCGGTGACAATATACAGGTTAGTGGCTCAACATACGATCGAAGAAAAGATCGTAGATTTACACAAGCACAAGCGCGATCTCGCCGACAGCCTCCTCGAAGGCTCCGACATGAGCGGCAAAGTCTCGACAACTGAATTGTTACGGTTGATTAATGAATAGCCTGTTGCTTTCACATTGATAAAGTTTCGTGCTGATACCACAAATTAATAAGTCGCCAAATTTGGGTAGCTTTCTTAAAATTAGAGCTGGACGTTTTTAATTTTGCCCATCAGCTTGAATTATTGCAGTCAGAATTATATTACCTTCCTTCATAGTCTGGATTAAATTCCTTTATTTGAGATAGATCGTATTCTGGCTCATCATCACTATAGGCTCTATTCAATCCCTGTAGAGATAAAGCATACCATTCTGCTGATTCTGGCTCTTTTACGCGCTCTGCTGGAGCATTTAAAGTAACAATTATCTGAGTGCCTTCAGGCAGATCGATCGGTTCAGACGGTTCTAATTTACCGTCTCTGATAGTTACCAATAGCTCAATAGACATAATCA
Organism: Chamaesiphon sp. 341R_metabat_111; assembly: GCA_025351825.1. GTDB lineage: Bacteria > Cyanobacteriota > Cyanobacteriia > Cyanobacteriales > Chamaesiphonaceae > Chamaesiphon. Next base: position 20,576 of record JANXVE010000183.1, read on the forward strand.
GTTGTGTATTCTATCTCGGTTGTCTTAATTATACTGTCAATTAGTCGATTACCGAGGATAGGCTGCACAAACGAAAAAAGTGATGCAGAATTAACGTTTGAGCCTTTTCTGAATACCTTTGACTACCTTCAGTGCTTTCAATTGCAAAATCCGCTGATAATTTAGATCGGGAATATCAGAAATACCTGGATTGACTCGATCGAAGAAGTGATTTACTTCGGCTAAAATTACCTGGAGACGGGTGAGAATATTCGCTGTTCGGTATTCGGCAACTAGGGATTCGATCTCGTTGACAGGCTGGGCAGATTTGACCACAGTGAGAATCCGTTCGACATCGTAAGCGGTACTAAATCCAGCGATCTTGTAACAATTAAAACCTGGATCTAGATAATCTGACAGCCCATGATTGATGCTAGAAAATACCTGACAGCCACAAGCCATCGCTTCCAAAGGTTGCAATCCAAATCCTTCAGTTACGCCCTGAGCTGCCCAATACTCAGCAGAATCGTATAAGTAAACATGCGATCGATTAAATAAATCTGCCAAACTATCGACAAATCCATCAATGATTTCGACTCGACAATGTGGTTGCAAAGCGGGAATTAATTGCTTTAACAAATAGTCAGAAGATTTGCGGGCATGAACTAATACATCGATCGATCTTTCACCGTGACGATCTACAAATTCGTCCGAAATTTGGTTGGGCAAATAGTATAGGAGCGAATGTGGCGATCTCTGTCCCCAATATCCGAGAGTATTGCGGCTGACACAGACAATCGGAATCTGGGCAGGCAGCCGAAAGCCATATTCAGCACTATGAGCATGATAAATCGTCGGATAACCACGCAGCCGCGCCACTAGTTTGGGCACATCAAAACCCCAACTCACCACAAAGATCGTCTCCGCTGCTGGCGGACTAAGCAAGATGTCATCGAGAAATAACTTGTCTGGCTCCCGTTGGCGATAGGTGACAATCTCAGCCGGACAAATCTGCTTGACTAGCTCAATCGTCTTGAGTTCAGCCCATAAGCCCCCACAGTTAAATTTTGAGGTAGTTCCTGGCAGGAGAAATAGGAGTTTTCGCATAAATTCAGAGCCTAGCGGCAGTTTTGCCCACGACTCAGGATAAGCTACTATCGATCGAGCTGTCTATCATATAAGTGTGGGAATAAAATTTAGCCATTTAATTTATGCTCCAGATTTCCGATCGTCTTAGCATTCCACTCAGTGAAATCGATCTTAGCGCGATTCGATCGCAAGGTGCTGGCGGTCAAAATGTCAACAAAGTAGCCACGGCAATTCATTTGCGCTTTGATATTATGGCATCATCATTACCCGATCGATATAAAGATAGGCTGATGAATTTACGAGATCGTCGCATCACTAGTGAAGGTGTAATTGTAATTAAATCTCAAGAACATCGCAGCCAAGAGCGCAATCGCGCAGAGGCTCTGGATAGATTGCGCTCATTGATTTTGACTACAACTATTGTTGTATTACCCCGCAAGCTCAGAACACCCAGCAAGGGGCAAGAGCGGCGACGATTGGAGGACAAGAAACGCCAGTCGCAGGTGAAGGAATCACGGCATAACTGTCGGCATCAGGATTTATAGGATTGGGGTGTTGGTGAGGATCGCATCCTACCCAAACGGCGAATCAGGATTTAGAGGATTTTCAGGATTAGGCTATTTGATAAATGCAAAAATGGTTACAACTTTTGACAACCGCTAGCATCCTAATCCTGAAAATCTTGAAAATCCTCTAAATCCTGATTCTCATGATGGGATGTGGGAGAATGCTATAGATGCCCCCATGGACTCTTCATGGACAAAGCTACAACCCCAATTCGCCCAGTCAATCAGGATGAGATAAATAACATCCTCTGGCGGGCTTGTGATACGTTCCGTGAGACGATCGATGCTAGCGAGTACAAGAATTATCTAATTATCTAATTATCTGCTGGTGATGCTGTTCGTCAAGTACGTCAGTGACTCGTGGACAGAACATTACGCACAGTTGCAGGAGCAGTATGGCGATGACAGAGAGCGGATTCTGCTGCGGTTGGAGCGGGAGCGGTTTGTGTTGCCTGCCGATTGTCGGTTCGATGATGTATTGAATATTCCTCGGTATGTGGATACGTTTGAGGAGGAAGAATCGATCGACATTGGGGCGGTGCAGGTGAAAATTGATGGTTTGGAGGAGGAGTTATCTAAGGTGAAGTTTCGCATGGTTGGGTATCTTGAGGAGTTGGGTTTATGATTCCTGCTGGGTGGGAGAAATTACAAATATCTGAAGTTTGCGAATTAATTGTAGATTGTGTAAATAAAACTGCGGCTACAGTAGATATCGAAATACCCTATCGAATGGTTAGTACTTCTAACATTAATTTCTTTACTAGTCTTTTTTAAGTGAAGATCTTCACAAGCAATTTAATTATCATGGAGACATAGGATCGACTGTAAGTCATATTAGAGTCGGAGACTGCTCAAATTTCACACTATTGCTTCCGCCGCTTTCAGAGCAGTGTAAGATTGCGGAGATACTTGGAGTTTGGGATGAGTCGATCGATCTGCTAGAGAAGTTGATTGGGAGGATTCGATCGCGCAAACAGGGGTCGAGCCAACAGTTATTGACTGGTAAGAAACATTTTAATGAATCTGATATAAAATCTTCTTTCTCAATTCGTAGTAGTTACTTTGAATCTAAACTTGGCGAGTTGCCTGATGATTGGAATATTATCAATTTACCAGACGTTCTATATTTTCAAGAAGGGGCAGGTGCTCAAAATCACCAATTCACACAATCTGATGTAAAGCTATTAACTGGAAGCAATATTCAGAAAGCCGAACTTACTCTAAATAATACTTCCAGATACATTGATGAAGATGAAGCTTATGATAAATACAAGCATTTTCTGGTAGATGCTGGAGATTTAGTAATTGCCAGCTCTATTTAAAGACCAAATTCGTAAACAAATAACAGGTTCAGCCCAGCTTAATTTTGGTCCAACACATTTGAATCTTACACTTCTTGTACTTCCATCACTTCCAGAACAGGAAAAAATTGCTGCTGTGCTGTCTGCTGCCGATGATGAGATATCAACCCTAGAAAGACAACTGGCTGCATACAAGCAACAGAAACTGGGATTGATGCAACAACTACTCACCGAGCGCATCAGGATTTAGAGGATTTAAGGATTAACAGGATTAGGGTATGGGTGGGTAACGTAATCTTAATAGCCTTTGCATCTTTCAAACAGCCTAATCCTGAAAATCTCGAAAATCCTAAAATCTCGATCGGCATTTAGAGGATTAACAGGATTAACAGGATTAGGGTATTTGTGAGTATCAAAAGTTATGACCACTTTTGCATCACTCAAACAGCCTAATCCTGTTAATCCTGTTAATCCTTTAAATCCTGATTCTCATGATGGGGTGTGGGGGAATACTAAAAATGTACGCATGGATAATAGACTGTGGAACTAAACGATATCACCTACAAGGTTAACGGCTGTGCGATGAAAGTCCACAACGCAATGGGTAACGGATTTCAAGAAGTCATCTATCAAAGGTGTCTAGCCATAGAATTCGATAAAGCAAAGTTAAATTTCGGTAGAGAAGTAGAACAAAACATTTATTATGAGGGAATACAGGTAGGGACGCGCCGCGCTGATTTTGTGGTAGAAGATTGCGTCATTGTCGAAATAAAAGCCGTCATCAGACTAGAAGATGTCCATCTAGCCCAAGCAAAAAATTATGTTGTCGCTTACAATTTTCCAGTGGGTTTATTGATAAACTTTGGTAGCCCCAGTTTGGAGTTTAAGAAAGTGTTTAATAATAACGATCGATACAAAGGCAAAGGAAAAATAGCATTATGACACTCACACAGCTTTTTTCGACAGTCAGCCAATTATCTCATAAGAAATGCGTCGGACATCTAGTCTTAGAAGTGGTAGTTAGGCTAGAATAGACAGCATGGCATTACAGTCAATGCCCAATTTAACCCGATCGAGAGGATGAGAATGGATACAAATCTAGTCGAACAAAGATTGATTGAAAAAATTCGTCAACTTTCATCTCCGAGAATCGTCGAAATTGAAGACTTTATCGATTTTTTGTATCAGCGTGAAAGTCAGGAGCAACTATCGATCGATCTGCACCTTCTAATCATGAAATGCTAGTACTAGCACAGAATGGCAAATCTTTTGATTTCTTATATGATGAACCTGACTTATACACGCTTGCTGATGGAGCACCTGTTTAATGAATAAGGGAGATATCGTATTAGTTCCATTTCCCTTTACAGATCTCAGCCAAACTAAGCTACGTCCAGCGATCGTTTTGTGGGCGGATTCTACAGGTGATGATATCACTCTTTGCTTTGTGTCCTCTCAAGGAATAAATACTTTAGCGGCTGGAGAATTTTTATTAGATGCTACCGATCCAGAATTTCCTAGTACTGGATCGGTAGCATCCCACAATTAACCTAATCCTGAAAATCCCAAAATCCTATAAATCCTGATACTGACGATGATTATGAACCCAACCCCGATCGATCTGCTCGAAGTCATCTCCTCTCAAATTCCGGCTCTGGCTTTGCTTCAGAATATGGGCTATGCTTACATCACGCCAGCCGAAGCACTCGCCTATCGTCAGGGGAAACGATCGAAGGTGATAAGAAAAGCCATCAACTACATTATATCGACTGGGAAAATCCCGCGAATAATGTCTATCATGTCACTGATGAATTTGAAGTCGAGCGGTTGAATAGTACCCAAACACGTCGCCCCGACATTGTGGTGTTTATTAATGGGATTCCGTTAATTGCAATCGAATGTAAGCATCCAGATTCAAACGATCCGATGAGTGACGCAATTAGTCAACATTTACGAAACCACTTCCCCGATGAGATTCCGCACTTTTTTTGTGTGACTCAAATCTTGATTGCGATCGCCCCAAATACCGCTCAATATGCCACCACCGCCACTGAAAGAGAGTTTTGGGCGGTATGGAAGGAGGAGGTAGGATTAGAGCAGTTTGAAGCTGAATTATATGCGTTGATTAATGTTTTGCCATCTCATGCCCAGAGTCAGCAATTATTGAGCTGGCGCAAAGCTTGGGAGCAGTCAAAAATTCGCGAGTTGTGGGCGGCGGGAGCGAGAAAAGTATCGGAGCAAGATCGGTTGCTGTATAGTTTGTTGAATCCAGCGCGATTATTAGATCTGATTTTTGGTTATGTTTTGTTCGATAATGGCACGAAAAAGATCGCTCGTTATCAACAGTATTTTGCTGTCAAAGCGACGATCGATCGCGTCGAGGCGGGGTAATTTGGCATACAACGGGGAGCGGAAAATCGTTAACGATGGTGATGTTAGCCAAGGCATTAGT
>JANXVE010000021.1 GCA_025351825.1 Chamaesiphon sp. 341R_metabat_111
AGCTACCGTGTATACACAAGTCGAATTTGACCGAGTTTCCATCCTTCAAAGATCGACTCAAATCGCCTCAGACCATTAACTAAGGTAGGCATACCAGGGGGTGTTTGGGAGCGAAAACCCGACCATCCTCCCAGCCGAGCCACGATCCAAATCGCCCAAGGTAAGGAAGTCTTCGGATGTGGATTTTGCTGCTTTGAAGTCTGACCTTCGAGAGTCGGTTCGATTTGAGTCAGACATTCTTGTTGGTCTGCGCTGAAGGTTATTGTTGCAGGCAAATTGACATTATCTCGACCTTCAACCATCTGTAATGTACGCACGGCAACAGATAAAGCCAAGATAGTCAGTCTTTGAATAGCTGAAATGGATTCTAGTTGTGTGGCTTCGAGATCTAATCCAGCCAGTTTGAGAGTGGCGAACAATTGCTCAATGCGCCATCGCCATCGATACCATTGCAGCACCTGTAATGCTTGTTCCAGACAACCTACTTCGTGGGTAGTCATCAATCGCCAATGCACCGCTACCTGACCACCAGGAGGATTAACCTCTTCGACTTCAACGGTATAAAGACTGATACTGGGTGGATAATCTTGATTGGTGAGATTCGCTGGTCGTTGAATCTGCACTTGAGTAAACCGAACGTTCATCAGTGCAATTCTGGCTGTGCGTCCAATCCGATGGTCAGCCGTTACTGCCAGGTGGTAAGTTCCAGCACAAGGTTGTAGCTTGAGTTGGGAATAGAGTGTTTCGGTTGATTCTAATAAGCACCGATCTGTCCGCACTCTCACCAGCACATGATTCGATCGATCTGGTACTGTTGCCCACTCTTCATAGATGTCAGCCTCTCGGTCGCCAATATGAGTCACTAGTTTGGCACCACCAATCTCAAAACATCTGTGACTGCGTTCTGCTGCTGCTAACCATTTGTATGACTCTTTTTTCTCAATTGGTAGCGTTTTATATTTCCTTTCGGTTTTATTTGGTCGCTCCACCGCACGAGTCCAGATCTGGACGTTACTTAATCCCAATGGAAATCCACTCTCTGCATCTAGTGCTAATGTCGGATGAATAAAAAATCCTAGATCCCGATTATTGCCGACGACTCCTACTCCTTCTGCTTTTAATCTTCCTGAGTGTGACTGTAAATTAATCTCACTGGTATCACTCAATGCCAGGATATGCCGTCCTTCCACTTGTTGTTCACAATGGTCGCTGATACTGCGGACTAGTTCTGATATTGTCACTCTCTCATTTTCCAAGAAGCGATAGTAGCCGATTTGCTCTGCCCAGTTTTTGCTAATTTGACGGATGTTTACTGTCTGATGTTGGCTAATTGCTGCGTATAATGCCGCCCCCTTTTTACCAATCTGGGATCTCCAAATGCTTGCGAGTCAATTTGTTCTGCATGGATTAAAATTGGGTTTTCCATATGCGCTTACACTTTCTAGGTCTTTTTGATTCTAAACTGACTTGTGTATACACCGTAGCCAACTGCCAGGGGGATAATATGCTCAAATTCAAACGTCATCGCCGTCAAAAATTCTGCCGTCCGGCAATAGGCACAGCATTCACCAAAGCGATGGCGAATTTTTCGCTGTAATTCAATCCGAACATAAACACTCATGCTGCCGTAGCACTCTGTTCCAGGCACTTGAGCGTGTATCTAGCACGAGTTTTGAGAATTGTTAATCGATCTGCCTTCGCTAACAAGTCATCTAACTCAGCTATTTCGTCGTTGGAAAGCAATGATTCTGTATTTCTGGATACTAGATTGTCTAAATGAGTTTGCTCTGCCATAGCCAACTTACAACTTGCCAGTGCTGTTAACTCATCGATACTCAATCCCATCAAACATTCCTCATCCAAGCCTAATGGATTGGCAAGTCTAGCGTAAGTGTTCCAGTCCAACAGGACTCCAACTCGTTCGCCCTGCTCATTTGTCAAATATTGTAATGGTTGGGACATACGAACTGTGGTCATCTCAAACGCTGATGGTGAGGTGGTTTTGACTATCCAATATTATATCACGATCGCTCTATCTACCCAAATATTGTCTAATAATAGTCTAACATCTGGAAATGATTCTTTTCATGCGTTGAATCAGTGGTATAATCTTACTAACGTCCTAGTATCGAGCAATTAAGGTTGAATATGATTGCAGCACCAGCGTATTTGCCCCGACTTACCCCCGAAGAGTACTTTGCTTGGGAACAGCAGCAAGAAATCAAGCATGAGTACTTCGATGGTGAGGTCTTTGCGATGAGTGGTGGGACGACAGACCACAGTAGAATTGCTACAAATATCACCACACTAATCGACAATCATTTAGGCGATGGCGATTGCCAAGTCTTTAACTCCGATGCCCGCATCAAAATTCAAGCATCTGAAAAATACGTCTATCCAGACGCGAGCGTAACCTGTGACGAGCGGGACCGACAAACACCTCAGTTCAATAGTTATGCCTGTACGATCGTTGAAGTCCTATCGCCCAGCACAGAAGCTTATGACCGAGGCAAGAAATTTAAGCTCTACCAGCGATCGTCTAGCTTAGTTGAATACGTCCTCGTCAGTGCTGAAGAAGTCGAAATTGAAGTATTCCGCAACAACGACCGTGGCAAGTGGGAAGTGACTAATTACGTCGCTGGGGATACGGTCGAACTAGAAAGTATCGGACTCACTTTTGCCATCGAACGAGTCTATCGTGGCATTGAATTTTAAGAAGCTGCTAAATTTATACTTTCTGTACTCTCAGAAAATTTGTGTGTGAGGTGCATTTTCCTTGCTGCTTATCAATTGGGTTTGACGCTCGACGAGGCTGGCTTAATTCAATGAGGGTGATGGTTAATGGACGATCTCCTAATTTAGTTGTCGTTGGGGTCCGGCGAACTTAGCATAATGGCTTCAAAGTTCATGCTTTCGATCGGACGTAATTTTTTGGACACCTTCAGGTTTTGTGTTTTAACCAATTTTAGGTCGATAATTCTACTGCGCGAATTTCCTCGGTAGCGGTGGACAATCCGTTTACCAGTGAGGAAATTACGGCTATCTGTGATAGAGTAGCCGCCCGCCCGATCGTAGGGATGGAGATCCTCCCCGATGCAAACCAGTTTGCCTGATTTTCGATCGATCCAGAAGCTGTGGGAAACGTCGATCGCCTCACGGCTGCCCACTAACTGATCTATAACGAGTACCTGTTTTCGGATTTGCATGCTGATATCGCCCAACATCCCACCACAACCGTCACAGAAAAAGAGATTATCAGCCATTGCCAATCGTTGCCAGCCCGTTTTCGTATTGAGCAAAACAACCAGCGAGCGTGGAAGATTACCACGTTCACCTAATTTGATTATACGCAATGCCAAATCATCCCTCCCATCGCCATTCAAATCGCCAGCAGTTTGATTTTCTAGTACCCAGCCAGCCGGAATGAAGTCTTTAATGACTTTACCCTTGGCAGGAACATTCAGCATGTAGGCGATCGATGATGAACTGAAGCAGGTTGTCGCAACAATCAGACTGCCGATAAATAGTGATAATTTCCAGGATTTCATAGATCGTATTGAAAGAAAATAGGTTATCAGTTTAGCTCAGGCTCGTGAAATTGATACGATTCTTGTTACTGAATTAACTAGAATTTCATTTGAGTAAGGCCACAGTTTTGGAGATGGTCAAACGCTCCAGCATCAGTGACAACAACATCTGTTGAGCTACGTAAGTTAAAAGCTTCGCTCTGTAAACTTTTTGGGCTTAACGGCATTTTCTGCACAGTTGCTATTCAAACACCGGATCTGAGTAAAACCTGCAATACGAGCCTCAAAGCCTTATTCTGTCTAGATTGCTTGCACTTGACTAGTCAAGTGTCCGGTAACGTGTTAAAATAAGAATAAACACCACAATTCCCCAAAAAGGAGGCTCCGACAACGAATTATGACTACAGCAGCCATACCGCAATTAAATCCCAAAACGATTCGCGAGCGATTGTCTCTGCCCCAAGAAAAACTCAGCAGTATGCTTAAAGTGAGCGTCAAAACCCTCAGTCGAGCTGAGAAAGAAGGAAAGTCTCTCAAAGATAGCGACGTGCGAGCACGATTGGTAAAACTCAATGAGATCGCCAATTTGGGGCAAATGGTTTACACCAATGAGGGATTGCAAGAATTCTTGACCACCCCATTACCGATCTTTGACGGCTACACGGCCTTAGATCTGATGACCATCGGCGATTACGAACGAGTGATTGGCGCACTATCTGCGGACTTTGAAGGATTAGGCTATTAATGAGCATCCAGTCCTTCATTCGTCCGTGGCAAGGATACGCCGTGCGTCACATTCCTAAGTTAGCCGTTCCTAAATATGACATCTACGATTTTAGCTACGCTGGCAGAAGTGCTGAAAATCGCTGGAATCTTCAAGGTCAGCCAACATTATACTTAGGCAAGGAGAAAAATGTCGCTTTAGCAGAGTATGCCAGACACTTCCAAGTAGATCGAACGAGTAGACTGGCAAAACAAGCTCAAGAGCGGGCAGTATATCGATTTGAAGTCCAATTGGCAAGCACGATCGATCTATGCGATCCGGCTGTATGGAACGAACTATCGCTCACTAACGCTCCCGATTGTTTCAATGAGCGAGAGCAAGCTAGAGCGACAGCAAATTTTTTACGCCATACTACAGATGCCACTGCTATATTCGTGCCGTCGATGGCTTTTTTGGATAATCTAGAACAATGGTGTTTGGTTTTATTCCTAGAAAAACTTCCAACAAATGCACGAGAATTTCTGCCAAATGCGATTGCTGATGGAACATTTAAAATCGATTGATGTTAACAAGTACAAACCATACAATCGCTGGCGAGCGCACTAGTTACGGCAAAGATACCTTAGTAAAAATCGATAAATCACAATTTTTGTTATGTATCAATATGAGTTACCAGCGGGAGACTAGCCAGACAGGAGGTTGAAGATACTAAAGCACAATTAGCTCAAGCACTATCGCGAATTAGAGAACTGGAAGGTAATTAAATGACTAGCGAAATGAACCACATTCGGCGCGGTACGGGTAAGCCGTTGCTACTAATTCATGGATTGGGTGGAAGTTGGAGATCGTGGAATCCGATCCTTAACGATCTTGCCGCAGAACGGGAGGTAATTGCGATCGATCTGCCAGGTTTTGGGGATACACCCCCGCTGCTGGGTGAAGTTTCGATTCGGACGCTGGCGGATGCGGTAACTGAATTTCTGACTGCACAAGATTTAATTGGAATTGATGCGGTAGGGAGTTCGATGGGAGCGCGGCTGGTTATCGAATTGGCGCGGCGCGGTGGCGTGCTGGGTGCAGTTGTCTCCCTCGATCCTGGGGGCTTCTGGCAAGGCTGGGAACGTCCCGCTTTCTATGGCTCGGTGTATGCCTCAGTGCGACTGATTCGGGTTTTGCAGCCCCTAATGCCTTTCCTGACTGGAAATCCCATTACGCGCACATTACTATTCGCACAGTTTTCAGCCCATCCCTGGAGTTTACCAGCCGATGTGACGCTAGATGAAATGCGAACATTCGCTAATTGTCCATCGTTTGACGAATTGCTGGAGCAATTGGCGGATGGCGAGGTTCAGCAGGGTGCGCCTGCAAATTCAATTGCACATCCGCTAACTATCGGCTGGGGACGGCGCGATCTTGTCTGCTTCCCCAGTCAGGCGCAACGTGCTTTGGAGTTATTTCCCGATGCCAAGTTACACTGGTTTGAAAATTGTGGTCATTTTCCGCAATGGGATGTTCCTCAAGAGGCGGTACGCTTGATTCTGGCGAGTACTTAACTCAAGTATTCGGGTGCAAATACTTAGCGGAAAATATAGCTATGGGTAAGGATTTCGCACGATTGGTGATTATCGAGTTCGATCTTTGAAATCTTTTGCCAGCAACGGTTTAAAACTTACTTTTACCCTTTTGGCGCGTTGGGCACTTTTAGCCACATTAGAAATATCACCTTACTCAATCTCGATCCGAGCTAATTTATGGCTTACAGCAACTTCTCGATCGCTCAAGTCCAGCAGCAGTTCGACCTAAAGGTGGTGCAGGGTGCTTTTTTTGCAGACCTGCCCAAACTAGCTCCTGGTGAATGGCTGCGCGATCTCTTGATTAAATCAGTGCCTTTTGCCGTAGCGCAGGGCAGTGAGAAGGTGCGCTCGGAGTTTATTATCGCTCCGCTGCTGTTCGAGCTGCGCGAATTACTCGACCGACAGATTGGGCTATTCTCAGGTACCGACTTTAGCATTGAACCTGAATCGGGTCTGAATGGAATCTGTGACTTTTTATTAACTCGATCGCCTAACGAGTTAATAATGGAAGCTCCAGCAATTATCCTCATCGTTGGCGCAGCCTGTCCTCAGGACATAGCTAAAAAAGGTGAGTTGAATGGGGGCTGGGGACAGTGCGCGGCGGAGATGATTGCGGCTCAAAAATTCAATCAGTTGAAAGATCGAATAGTCCCAACAATTTATGGCAGTGTGACTACTGGTACTCAATGGAATTTCCTCAAATTGACAGGACGAGATTTAACGATCGATGTAACTGAATACTCGCTCGATCCAGTCGAGCGGATACTCGGTATTCTCAAATGGATGGTGGATGATTCCATCTCAGTCTAACCGCTGGATTTGGCTAGTGAGATTAGTGCTAATTTTTGGTTCTCAAGGAATTGCTTCAGAGGTACTTAACGGGAAGCGTGAAATCAGTAAAGCAATGGCTAAGGTTCTAGGCGAATTTTTCAATACTTCACCAGCATTGTTCTTTGATATTGGCGATCGTCGTTAGATAACGCGCTTTTCTTCGATCGATCCGAATACGCTGGGTAATGAGTATTGAAAAAACGTCAAAATGCTTGATATTCAACACGCAACCCATTCTCGAACAATAGCGGTTAGATTCCAAATATAAAATTACTGTCCCTGTGGGGTTAGGATTAAACTGATGGAAGAGATAAATATGCTTGGTTTATTGCCGCTATTACCAGGAGATATTGGAGACATCGAGACAAAGATAGTACTCAAGAAATTAACGAAGGCTCACCAGGCATTAGCCGAATTGAAAGGGGTAGCCAATAGTATTCCGAACCAGGGAATTCTCATTAACACACTATCATTACAGGAAGCTAAAGATAGTTCGGCGATCGAGAATATTATCACTACCCAAGACGATCTATATCGAAGTGATAGTCGAGCGCGGCAGTTTGTGACAGTCGCAGCCAAAGAGGTGCATAGTTACGCCACCGCACTCAATGAAGGGTTCGAGCGGGTGAAGAGATCGGGATTATTAACCGAACGGCAGATTTTAGAAATTCAATCTACGATTGAAGGAAATAGCGCGGGTTTTCGCAAGCTGCCTGGTACTGCTCTCAAAAATGATGCAACTGGGGAAGTAATTTATACGCCGCCTCAGAGTTATGAAGAGATTAAACCGTTGATGGCTAATCTCGAAAAATTCATTAACGATGAAACGCTCTGTGATTGGGATTCATTAACGAAGATGGCAATAATTCATCATCAGTTCGAGAGCATCCATCCTTTCTACGACGGTAACGGTAGAACAGGCAGAATCATTAATATTTTGTATTTAGTCAAACAAGACTTACTCAAAATTCCGATCCTTTATTTGAGTCGTTACATCAACCAAACTAAGTCAACATACTACCAATTATTGCAATCGACTCGTGAAACTAGAGATTGGGAAGCTTGGATACTCTATATCCTCGAAGGGGTAGAACAAACTTCGCGAGAAACAATTGAGTCGATCGAAGCAATTAAAGGTTTGATGCAGTCCCAAAAACAGTCGATTCGGACTGATTTACCTAAAATTTACAGTCAAGATTTGCTCAATAATTTGTTTCGGCATCCTTATACTAAAATCGAGTTTGTGATGAATGAGTTAGGCGTAAGTCGGCTGACTGCAACACGATATTTAGATGAGTTGGTGCGAATTGGTTTACTGGACAAGCAAAAGATGGGGCGTGACAATTACTACATCAATGTCGCTTTGTACGACCTGCTAGGCAACGTTTATCAAAAATAGGTCAAATCTATGCACGTTGGAAAAATGTGTATAGAAAACTAGTCTTTTCTATACATGTCGTGTAATACTTGATGCTTGTATATGTTGCTTGGTGACGATCTTACAGAAGTTTTTTTGTTAAAAACCTGGAAAATAGCTTAAAATCGAGATAGCGACTAGCATTCCCTTCTTCCCGCGATGAAAACCCTAACCAAGACTGAATCGATCCGCCAACGGATTCTTTCTGGCGGGGAAAGATTCTGGCATCATCAAGACTTATCCGACTATCCCTCAGCCACCATCGCTAAAACCTTCACCCAACTGGTTAAAGAAGGTATCCTCCAACGCATCAGCAAGGGACATTATTACCACCCTCGCCCCACCCGATTCGGTGACAGCCACCCAGTTCGCTCGGAATTACCCTACCAACTCACTCACACCCGCGTCTATCCAGCCGGAGTAAATGCTGCTAATTTACTCGGATTTACGACTCAAAATGCCATTGATGGGACTTTCGCCACTACTGCGAGTAGTCTACCGACAGCTTGGTTGGGAGAAAGAGCCAAACTCTTTACCCGTCGTCCGAGTACCTGGGAGAATTTATCCGCTACCGAAGCAGCCTTACTAGACTTTTTACGATCGCGGGGAGAATGGAGCGACTTATCACCATCAGAGACAAACCAACAACTGTTGAATCACCTGCGAGTCCGTGGACGATTCGAGCGATTGGTGGAAATCGCTCATGCCGAACCGCCGAGAGTTCGAGCGATGCTGGGGGCAATCGGACAGGAGTTGAAATATGCACAGGACTTATTACAGCAGTTGAGAAGGGAATTGAATCCTTACTCGCGGTTTGAGTTTGGGAAATTGAGTACTCTCTGGTACGCCCAGGAGTGGCAAGCAAAATGAGACTTCACCAACATCCAGACTTTCGCGACGCGTTCACACAGTAATTATGGTTGAGATCGTTATTCACAAGATAGTTCCTGTAAACGTTCCCGTCGTTGCTGCGGATAATCTCTGGGCGGAGTTTGGGCAGTTGAAGATTGCCGATAGCACCAGGAAGCAGTATGTTAAAGCGATCGAGAATTTCTGTCAGTTCGCTTATAGTGGATCTGCAACCCCAGAGACGATCTCAGAGTTTCTAGATCTCGATCGATATGCGGCGATCGAACTAGTATTAAAATATCGCCGCTATTCGATCGATAAAAAACTGGCACCCAGCACGATTAATGTCCGGCTGGCAGCGATTAAGAGTTTGGTGGACATGGCGCGGAAGCTGGGTAAGACTACGATCGATCTGAGTGATATCGAGAGCATTCCTGCTGAAACCTATCGCGATACTAGGGGGATTTCGGTCGAAGAGTTTAAATCGATGTTGGAGGTAATCGATCCGAGTACGCCGATCGGGGTGAGGGATTATGCGATTATGCTGTTATTCTGGGGGAATGCGCTGCGGCGGGGAGAAATTGCCAGTGCGAATATCGAGGACTTTTTACCCCAACAGCAGAAGTTGACGATCTTGGGGAAGGGGAAACGAGCGAGGGTGGCGATCGATCTGACCGATAGTGTGAGTTATGCTCTAGAGGAGTGGTTGCACTTTCATCCATGCAATGCACCAGGACAGCCGCTGTCTTGTCGCACACAACCTGGAGGAAACCTCCAGGTCGATGCGCCGCTGATTGTTTCTTTGAGCCACAATTGTTACGGGTCAAGGATTGCTGGGGATAGTATCTATCGGATCGTACAGGGGTATGCAGAGGCTGCGGGAATAGAGCGGCGGGTGTCGCCTCACCGTTTAAGACATAGTTCGATTACGGCGTTTTTAGATGCTAGTGGAGGTAATCTGCGGGCGGCGCAAGCTTTGAGTCGGCATAGTAATCAGAATACGTTGACTTTGTATGATGATAATCGACGGCAGGAACAGAAAGGTGCTTCAGGGATGCTGGAGGCTTTGTTGGCGGGGAATGGAGATAAAAAGAGCGACTGAAGTTTCAACCGTATTTACAATCGATTCGGCAACCCGAATCGCCGAAGTAATCGCACCTTCATGTAAACCATCACCGAGATATGCGCCAACATGGTAAGTATTTAATTCTCCATTAGTTTTGATGATTTCTTGTCGATGTTGGAAAGCTTCTACGGTATAGAATGGGGTGTGATGTTGTTGAATATGCAAAATTCGATCGGGTGCAATTAAGCTTTCGAGATTAAATGATAGGCTATATTGGGTTGGTGATGTGATGCCGCAGAGTTGATTGAGACGGGCATTGTAGCCCCAATTAGCATTTCGTCGATCTGTCTCGAAGAAATCAAATTCCGAGCCTTCTTTGATGTGGTAGGGTTCGTACATTTCCATATCAGTGTGGAGTATTGTTTGAACGTGATTTCCTTGCCAAGCAGCAAACCTATCGATCTCTTCTGGGCGGGGATCTGCAAGCAATTTGAGTACTACATCGGGTGGGGTGGCAAATACCACCTTGTCGAATTCCAGTATTTTAGCTCCAGCTAATTCAACGGTTATACTGGAGATCGATCGACAAATTGCGGTTACTTCAACACCTAGCAAAATCTCGCCCCGAAACCGATCGAGAATTTTCTGAATATAGGAATATACACCACCTTTAATTCTTACCCAATCTACAAATACATCATCGCGGAGGGTGGGAATCACCAACTCGGCGGGACAATTATCGATCGCTGTAAATGGAATCGAATAACTGTACATCGCAAATAACTTCAGCCAAATATTGCGGAGATACGGCTGTTTGAATCGATCTGCTAAAGATTGGTTGCGGAAATCGATCGCTTTCCAAAATTTTGCGGCGATTAATAAGCTCGCAGAGCGGAGGTAAAATAAATTTATGCGTAAATATTCGAGCAACCGATCGATACCAGTAAAATTTCGATCGATCGCTACTTTCGATAGGTAATGGGTGCCATTCTTGAGAAATAGTGCCGATCCGATATTGACTGGCTCTAGTTCTACACCTAGTTCTGTCATCAAATTCATAAAATTATGAAATGATGTTGGAAATTCTAATACGCCATTTTCTAGGATTAAATTACAATCCGAGCGATTGGGCTGGACATTTTGATTGAGAGTCCGAATATGCCCGCCTAGCGTTGATTCTCGCTCGAATACGGTAACATGATGTCCTTGCTTATCGAGTAAGTAGGCTGTAACCATGCCGCTGGCACCACCGCCAATAATTGCAATTTTCATGGTATTTAAATCCCGATCGTATTTCTATTCCCATCTATCTTTCTAGATATTACGTAAGGTGGGCACTGCCCACCATCTAGGTTTAACGCAATTTCTATCTAACAAATATTTGCGCCCAGACCTTTAATTTAAGATTTTATCTCCTGATAATCGTTGATATAATAGCGCACCAGTCCAAAAAGTTGGTGCGAAACCAGGATAGCCAGATGAGGCGTTGCAGAAGTAGAAGTTTTTGAGAGATGTTTCGTAATTTAGTCGATCGAGTCCCATATTTTGAGGTGTTAAACTAGAACCATAGGAGTTACCTTCTGGACAGTAGCAAAAGTGTTCGTTAGTAGTTGGGCTACCAGTAATCTTAAAGACTAAATAGCTCCGAAAATTAGGAATATAATCTCGTTCTACAATATCAAGGATTGACTCTAGTATTTCAGCTTTTTTATGTCGATAGGCTTTGGGAGCATGTTGTTTTAATTGATTAAAATACTCGTAATTTGCTACTGTCAAAAACTCGATGATTTGGCAGTCAGGAGGACAGTCACCACCATAGTTAGTTAATAAGGTGGGGGTGGTAATCGCAAAACTGGGATTGTTATAGTCATGCTGGTTATACATCCGATCGAATGCCACATTTAGATCTAAATCGCCACTGTGAAATGTGTTCGATTTGCCAAAGCCATAGTCTCGCAAGTCAATCCCCTGGACGACACAATAAGCCATGAAATTAGATGGTGAATAGTCGTAATTTAACTTTCTTTGGATCGATCGAGAGAATTTCTCGATGCCAATTTTAGCAGCCGCACGTTTGGGGTCGATATTACAGATAACTGTATCGGCTGAATATTCGTGAGTTTCGTGAGTGAGTAGATTGACTGCCTTTGCTCCCGTCACGGTTTTATCTACGATCGAGAAATCTATGACTTCATGATTTAGTAATACCTCACCGCCAGCTTGAGTAATGACATCAACTAGAGCATTAATCACTCGATCGAAGTGTTGGGTTGGATAAAAAGCTCCCTCTTGATAACCTGTAAATAAAATTACCCAAGCATAGAAAGATAATCGCTCTGGCGGTAATAAGAAATCTGGCCATTGCAAGGCGAGTAATGTTTGAGCAGCTTGAGGTAGTTTGAATTTGTCGAACGCATCTTGAAGCGTACTATTGAGGTATTGCAGCGCACGATAGACTTCGCCGAGATGTCGGAACAATTCTAATGGTTGAATCGGTGGTGATAGATATCGTAATCCAGCCCGAACTGCATGAATTTCGTTGACAAACTGTTGACAATTTTCAGCAGCTTCGGGAAATAGGGCTACTAATCGCCGCACTAATTCTACATTATCGCTCGTAATATCAAGCTTGTAATCGGGCATTCGCATTCGATCGAACCCCTCTGGATCGAAGCGATTGAAAGTAATAGTTCGATCTAACCCAAGTTTTTTAAGTACCCGATTTACCGTATGTCCCTCACCACAATCCCACACATAATGCAACTGAGCATTAAAAGTATATTTTTTCGACATTGTAAAGCTATGCCCGAATCCCCCAGGATGTTCGTGAGCTTCTAACACTCTTACTGTCTTACCAGCCTTAGCCATCAATGCGCCAAAGACTAATGCTGATAAACCACTTCCGACGATTAAATAGTCTGTATGGCGATCGGAATTTTTTGGATGTTCAATCATTTATTTACTCCTATATATAGCGATTTATAGGGGCGGAAATAAAGCACCACCCTCTACAAATCGATCTCTACTGGGACTATATCTCACGTCGATCGTTCGATTACCTGCTTCGTTCACGTAAGCGTCGGCTCTGCTGAAGCGCGGCTATTGCTGGGGCAAACGCTCCGCTACCGCCAACGAATCCGCATGGGTTATGTATGACTTTGTTTCCATTGAGACATCAGCCGCAAAGCCCATATACTCAATCCGGCGGCGACGATCGATCCCAACCATGACCCCCAAATCGGAAAGGCAATAGTCCCAAATTGAACTGGTAAATTAGCCACCAATCGCATTACATGTAAGAGTGAAATTAAAGCAAAAATAGTAGCGGAAATTAAAAGATATTTCTGTTCGCGCATGACTAAATCCTCCAATTTTGTACGAGTTAGAAAATATAAACTAAACAGCTTTTTCCTCTGGCGCAGGTACCACAGGTGGCTTGTCGGCAGCAGCAAGAGGTACTTTGACTAAATTTGGTAAAGCAGGAGTAGTTTTGAGCATTGTTAATGTGAGTAAACCCAACACCATTTCTGCTTTAACATGTTCCCGTTTAATTGCGGCAGGTAGCGGAATTACCCGTTTAAATTGACCATAATGAAATTCAGACCGAAACAAACCTTTTTCAGTGGTCTTTGTTTCTTCTTGATGTTCTCCAGATAGAAAAACAGCATTTTCGCTAACTTGAATATCTAATTCTTCTGGTTTAATTCCTGGTAATTGTGCCTTTAGTAGCAGCTCTGTCTCGGTTTCCTGTAGCTCGATCGCTGGAGTCCAGGGAGTTTCTCCAGCTTTAGCAAATATGCCTAAATGTGGTTGCTGCTGGGCAAGATCGTCGAATAATTTGTCCATTTGCTGACGTAAATTATTAAATTCTTTAATTAAGGACATACCTATTGCTCTCTTTATCAATGCTAGGTTTACTGTCGTGGATGTTATCTATCCGCTCTCCATATCTATAAAGTAGATCGATAAGTTGAGGAACTTGTGAAGAAATTGGTGCATTATGAGGCTAGAGCTTACGGATCTGTGTCACGATCGATAGTAGTGTTTGGGAAATGAGCCGATGAGAATTCTGGTAGTTGAAGACGATCCGGGGATTGCGTTTCTGCTTGAGACTTTGTTGGCAACCCATGAATATGCTGTGGATGTGGCAACAGATGGACGAGCAGGGTTAGATTTGAGCGATGCTTACGAATATGATGCGATCTTGCTGGATGTCACCTTGCCCAAAAAAGATGGGATTAGTGTTTGTCGAGAAATTCGTGCCAAAGGCAATACCGTCCCGATTTTACTGCTCACATCCCTCGATTCTGCTGCCGATCGCACGAGAGGTTTAGATGCTGGGGCTGATGATTATTTAGGTAAGCCATTCGATCGGGATGAACTACTGGCTAGGCTGCGATCGATATTGCGTCGCAGTCATGCACCCACATTACCAATTTTGACTTGGGGCAGTCTACAGCTCGATCCCGTTAGTACTGATGTTACTTTTGGCGATCGATCGGTCCCCGTTACGCCCAAAGAATACGCCTTATTGGAGCTATTTCTCCGCAACAGCAAGCGAGTATTTAGCTGTAATGCTATTCTCGACCATCTGTGGTCTTTCGATACGCCTGGGGAAGATGTGATTCGCACTCATATTAAAGGTTTGCGTCACAAACTCAAAGCCGCTGGGGCAGCAGCCGATTTTATCGAAACGGTATACGGTATTGGTTATCGACTCAAACCCATCGAGTCATCTGGGGCGACGCTGCTAACTGAGACATGGGAGAAATTCAAAGGACAAGTTCACGAGCAAGTTGCTATTTTGGAGCAACTTGCAGTAAGATTTTTCAACCAAGATCTTCAGTCCGATTGGCAAGCGATCGGCAAAAATATTGCCCACTCACTTACTGGCTCGTTGGGAACATTTGGCTTTTCCCTGAGTTCGGAATTGGCACGCCAAATTGAAAAATTGCTCGACATCAATCGAGATTTAACAACAGCACAAGGGCAATTATTACTTTCACTCGTCACTGCTTTGCGAGAAGAACTCGATCGACCAATTGTTACTACAGATTTGTACAGTTTTATACCCGATCTAACGACAGATATTCTCCTAGTATCGGTAGAAAAAGATCTCAATCGCGAAATCCAATCGATGGCGATCGATCGCGGTTGGAAGATCCAAATTGTACCGACGATTGTGGCAGCAAGATCTCAACTACATCGAGATCGTACCCGCAGTATTTTACTAACTGAAGCTGAGGTCGAACAGACGGCAGCAGTTTTAGGCTTATTAGTTGAAATTAATAGACAAGTGCCATTAGTCCCCGTCATCGCCCTCACCAATCCCGATCGGTTAGATCCGATCGTACAGCATTTGGGAAATTGGACTAGTGTTTGCCCTACTAAAATCACCGATTTGATGGAATCGATCGATCGGGCGATTGCTGAAGCAGAATCAACTCAAACTCATGTATTAGTAGTCGATGACGATCTGAAGATTTTGGCAATTTTACGCGCATTACTATTGCCTTGGGGTTTCAAGATTACTACCCTAGCCGATTCTCAAAAATTCTGGGAGATCTTGCCGATGTGCAAACCAGATCTATTAATTTTAGATGTTGAAATGCCGATCGTTAGTGGCTTGGATTTGTGTAAGTCGATCCGCGATCGAGCCGAGTATGCTAATTTACCAATTATCTTTCTGACCGCTCACACCGAACCGACATTAATTCAACAAGTTTTTGCGATCGGGGCTGATGATTTCGTCACCAAACCAGTCATTGGGCCAGAAATTATTGCGCGGATTACTAATTTAATGGAGCGTCAGCAGGTGCAACGATTAAAAGCCGCCCAGTGGCAACGAATCGATGCCGAGCGCGGGAAGTTGGCAACTAAAGCGAGGATTCAAGCGGCATTGATGGCGATTAATGCTGCTGTGTCAGCGGATAATACACTTCATGCTCGGCAAAGTCGCCCGATCCTAGAGCAGGTAGATATATTATGCCAATTGCTGCTCGATCGTGACTAGAACCGAATATCCAATACAATAAGAGAACATCTGCCTACACGTTATAAAGTCGAGCGTTCAGCCTTGTTATACCGGAGATAATCGACATGACAAAGCTATTAATCCAAACTGATAATACACCCCTAACAGTTAACTTTCCAGCGATCGTCACAATGACGCAGGCGCAATTCTATGAATTTTGCCAAGCCAATCAAGAACTACGGATCGAGCGCACCGCCCAAGGCGAAGTCATTATCATGCCACCTGCTTTCTCTGACACAGGCAACCGCAATTTTAACATCGCCATACAGCTTGGGGTCTGGGCAGAGCAGAACGGGACGGGAATTGGGTTCGACTCTAGTGCAGGTTTTACCCTACCTAATGGGGCTACCCGCTCTCCTGATGCCTCCTGGATTAAACTGGAACGCTGGAATGCTCTAACAGCAGCAGAACAAGCATCCTTTGCACCAATTTATCCAGATTTTGCTATTGAGTTAAGATCGGCTAGCGATACCCTCATCTCGCTCCAAGCAAAAATGCAAGAATATATTGACAACGGTGTATCATTGGGTTGGCTAATCGATCGTAAAAATCGCAAAGTTTATATCTACCGTCCAGATCGATCTCCTGAAATTTTGGAGCAACCCGAATTTGTCACGGGCGATCCAGAGTTACCTGGATTTGTGTTGCGGATGGCTAAAATCTGGTAATTTGAATCCGACTAAAACTCATTGATCCAGTTATGCCCGTGCAAAGTACAGCGGACGAAGATAGTCCCCCCACGATACTTTAATTTCAGCGATTTAACGTTCCGATTGAGCGGCTGCTAATAACCTTTGCTTCAACACCGATCAGCTTTTTCAGTCCGCTCCAATCGGGTTGTTATGCCGCTACGAGTTGTCAGAAATCTTCATCAGAAGAAGTTATCACAACATGGAAAGAATAGACCAATATCGCCAAGCTATCCGCAAATTGCTTACAGATCGATCGTTGTCAGATCGAAGTAATTTACAGTCGGGAATTGAGTCCCAACTAATCTTCGATACCGAACACGATCGTTATCAATTACTAGATGTTGGCTGGGAAGAACTCAAGCGCATTTACAACTGTTTTATTCATATAGACATCAAAGACGATAAAATTTGGATTCAGCGCAATATGACTGAAGCAGATTTAGCTCAAGAATTGGTTGAAATGGGTATACCCAAAGAAGATATAATCTTGGGTCTACACCCAGCTTATAAGCGTCCATATACAGGTTATGGAGTGGCCTAATCGTAAACCAAATCAAAATATTAGAATCTAACAGTAAATTCATAGGTCTTCTGTCCAAAATTCGTCAGGAAGAGGATCTTTAAAACCTTTGTGAATCTCACCCATCCCAGTATGTAAGCCAAAAACACGGGGCGATCGATGCTGCGATCCGTTACTTTTTGCCACCTGTTGACTAGCCAGAAATTCAATGAAATCAACCACTGTCTGCTGTTGCGACAAGGATAGCGATCTCATCTTATTTTTCTGTGAATGTTGCTATGTTATATGAATATATTACATAGATGATTGCGTAATAGTTTGTAGAAGCTTAGTATACGTGTAAGAAAGTTTACTGGAGATCGAGTATGTCTAGTACTTCCAATCTATTACAAAATTTACCAAGCTTGGCATCGATCGTCGATCGTCAGCCATTGACAGTAGATCCTGACATGCTACTCATAGAAGTTATTTCGTTGATGAGTCGGGCGAAAGGAGGTAATTGTTTGTTACCAGGTGCGGAGCTTGCGCCCGACTCGGCTATTCCAGGAACACAATCTCTGTACGAGAGTGTTACCCCACATCAGAGTGCGGTATTAGTTTTAGCTAACGAGCGATTAGCGGGCATTTTTACCGAACGCGATTTAGTGAAGCTCACTGCCAGTCAACGCAGTCTCTACGGCGTGAAAGTAGGCGAAGTGATGTGTACCCGACTCCAAACATTGGTGCTCTCAGATCGCCACACAGTGATGAGTGCGTTAACGATCTTTCAACAGCATCAGATCCGCCATTTGCCGATTGTCAACGATCTCCAGCAACTCATCGGCATCGTTACACCAGAGCACATCCGCCAAATTTTGCAGCCAGTCAATCTGTTGAAATTTCGCTCCGTCGCGGAGGCGATGACGAGCGATGTAGTTTGTGCCGTTCCCACGACGACGATATTACAGATCGCCCAGATGATGACTGAGCGGAACATCAGTTCGATCGTCATTGTGGACAGTCAACAACCATTACAACCAGTCGGAATTATTACCGAACAGGATATCATCCAGTTTCAGACACTCGAACTTAAGTTAGAGCAGGTATTAGCTCAGACGGTGATGAGTAGTCCGTTGTTTTGTTTGCAGTCAAAAGATTCGTTGTGGGCGGCGCAACAGATGATGCAAACCAGAAATATTCGGCGAGTGGTAATTACGAACGATCGCGGTGAATTAGAGGGCATTCTCACCCAATCGAACCTGTTGCAATTACTCGATCCGTTGGCAATGCTATCGATATTAAATAGTTTGCAATTGCAGTTGCTAGAACGTGCTACCGAGTTGGAGCAGACTAATCGGGAATTACAGGCAGAAGTAGCCAGAAGAGAACAGGTGGAAGCTCAGTTACGTCGAGGTTCTCAAACTTTGACAGAAAAAATGACGATCGAAATCGATAGATCGGCATCACTCACCGAAGAACTTCATGTCAAAGTTGCCGAACAGAAATCTTCTGATATCGCTTTGGAAGCCAGTCAACAGGGGATTTCCGACTTTGTTGAAAATGCCCTAATTGGGATGCACTGGGTAAATGCAGAGGGTAATATTGTCTGGACAAATCAAGCTGAATTAAATATGTTTGGCTACGATCGAGCTGAATACATCGGTCAACCATTAATAAATTTTCACACAGATCGAGCTAAAATTGCCGACCTGTTGAGACGGGTATCACACAATGAATCGGTTAAAAACTGTGAAGCTCAAGTCTATCGTAAGGATGGCTCGATTTGTGAGGTCTCAATCGATGCTCATGGCTTTTTTAAAGATGGAAAATTTATCCATACCCGCTGTTTTACTAGAGATATTAGCGAGCAGAAAAAGGCTGAAGACTCGCTGCGAGATAGCGAACGGAAGTTTCGGGC
>JANXVE010000031.1 GCA_025351825.1 Chamaesiphon sp. 341R_metabat_111
GCTAATGCAGAGGTGATAAATACAGTCAGATCTCCCCAGTGCAAGTATTCAGCCGCGATCGAAATCGGTATAAAAACCAGTAACCCAAACGAGAGAATTTTTTTGATTGGCGGCATCTCAGTTATCGGGCTGGCGTTGCCCATCATCTAAACTCCAACAGATTTTAGCGTAATTACCTCGCCCAAATTTATCGATCCTAATTTTGAGTGGTCGTACCAAGACTACCTACAGCATCACGAGCAGACAACCCCTCACTATTGGCACCAAAATACCAGATGGCGATCGCTACCTCGCCCAGATTCACTGTTTTTTTAGGTTGAAATAACGTCGTGTAGCCAAATACCCGCCGGATATTCGATTGCTCACCATTTTGAAAATCAGCCAAAACAGCCCGCAAAGCTTTGGGGTCGATCTTCCCCACATCCTGAAATCCCCACGTCTGTTTTACGGCATCTAGGGAAGCCGCTGGCAGCGGTTGGCGAGTATCGAGGGGGATTTTCCACAAAATCATTTGTTCTCGTGTCATCGGCGTATCGGGACGGAACAGGACACTCGTAGCATCACCGCTGAGGGGACTTGGAATCAATCCAGCTTCAGCCAGTCCCTGAATACTTGGAAAATCAGGATTGGTACTGGGGACATCCTGAAAGATCGGTTTGGTATTAGTGGCAGCTAGTTTAATCTGCTGGGTAGGTTTGGTACCCGTAATCTTGTTGTGGGCGGCGACTAGCCACCGCGCATATTCGCGGCGAGTGACGATGCGATCGGTAGCTGTGTCTTTACTAGTCAACACGCCAATCTTGGTCAAGTCGGTGAGATAGTCTGCGGGAGCGGTGGGGACTGAGTTACTTAGTTTGATGGTGGAAGTTGGGAGTTGGGAGTTGGGAGCGGGGAGTTGGGGGTTGGGAGTTGGAGTAGTTGGGGCGGTTAGTAAGCCGATCGTGTAGGTAGTCAGTCCAGATTGTTGCTTGTCAGTGCTTGGTTGAGGCGCGATGGTAGCGGTTGTTTGCTGTTGCTTGGCGACTAGTTGCGGGCTGCTGTCGCTGGGTTGGGTGATGATTTCCCACTGCTTGGGCGGGAGTTCTTGCTGATAGAATTTATAAACAGACTCGATCGAATCTGGAGTTGTCCAAGTAGTCACGGTGCCACCCTCTTTCGGTTCTACGGTGGATTGAAGCTGGGCTTGAGGGTAAAGCGAAAAGTCGGCTGGGAGTGAGGTTGCTGATTTTGTAACAGTATCGACAGGCTTGTTGACAGCAGCGGGATCTTGAAGTTTGGGATCTGGGGCGAGATTATTTTGTAGGGATTTTCCGTTACCGCAGCCAGAGCTAGAAATAAGCATAATAACTGCAAAACAGTGCAGTACTAATGATTTGCCAGGATGAGTAAGATCGGCTCCGATCTGAGCTAGCCAATTAGTCTGGAAAGGCAACACAATTATTTGTTAGATAAAGATAGTTAAATTTTACTACAGGAGTCGTGATTCTCACAGCGAGGAGAACACGTCTATGTGTGTTCGGTTGTCGCGATTTCTAAATTACCCGTAGGGTAGTGAATTGGTTACGATATAGAGATATCAACAGTATCTTCAAAGTTGATAAATTATCTCTACTATTTCTAGTCTATTAGCGTGAAACTCACTTTTATCGGTTTAAATAGTTGGCTACTGAATGTTGATGGATTGCAGATCTTAATCGATCCGTGGTTGGTAGATGCGATCGTGTTTTATGGTTCGCCGTGGATGTTTAAAGCCAAACATGTTACGCCACCTTGCTATACACCTGAGACTCTACCGTCAATCGATCTGATCTTGATTACTCAAAGTCTCGACGATCACTGTCATCAGCCGACTCTAGCCAAACTATCCAAGCAAATTCCAGTTGTGGCGGCTCCGAGTGCGGTCAAGATTGTCGAAAGTTTGGGGTACGATCGAGTGATCCGGCTCGCACCTTGGGAGACTTATCTCCTGAATGAGCAGGTAGAAATCACGGCTACTCCAGGCGCGAGGATTCAAACGACGTTAGAAAATGGCTTTTTGGTCAAATCGCTCCAAACTGGCAAAACACTCTACTACGAGCCGCATTTGGCAACCGATCGAGCAACAATCGACAGGCTGAGTAAACAAGGTAAGATCGATACAATCATCGCCCCGATTGTCGGACAGATTTTTCCATTATTGGGCAAGGTAATTATGAATGCTCAAGATGCCTTCCAACTTGCTGAAGCCTTGCAACCGCAGTGGTATCTGCCGACGGCAACAGGAGAGATCGATGTCAAAGGTATCTTGCCGCAGTTGACCAAATCCGATGGATCGATCGATGAATTCAGCCAATTGCTAGCTCAGTCAAAATTGTCAACCCAGTTACTGATGCCGCAACCAGGTGAGACTGTATCGGTCTAGAAAAGCCATCATATTTTAGTTTGAAGAGATCTAATAAATTCCCTAATAATATCAGTCTTGGTGCGCTCGGTTTTTTCCGCAAAAGCTTCGAGGATTCTGAGTTCTTGTTCGGGGATTTTGACGTTTAATTGCTTGAGAGACATAGTGCGTGTATCTAGAGTGCTGTGTTGGGTTAGTTGGTTCATTGTGTTCGGATCGGGGTGGGAATTCGGGTCTTAACTACACTTGGACATTAGCAGTAACCCAACTAGTTGAGCAACTGCTAACTCAAACATGACCACTAAGATCCAATTTATTTAGGACGACGATTGAGGAAGTCTGGTAGACTGGTGTTCGCACCTTGGGGTGGCTGAGGCTTGGGGAAACTGTCGTTACCAGTTGATATTCCCTGTGATTGCTTGCGAACTTGTTGTTCGGACTGCATTGAGGATGAGATCCGTTGGGATGTCGCTGCTTTTTGACGATTTGCAGACTCCGAAATCTCGCCTGTAAAGCCAGTGGCAATGACGGTAATTCGGATTTCACCTTGCATCTGGTGATCTATGACTGTACCAAAAATAATATTTGCATTGGGATCGACAACTTCATAAATTGTATCCGCTGCAATTGTCACTTCGGCAAGTGTCAGATCGGCACCACCAGTGATGTTCAAGACCACACCTCGCGCACCTTCGATCGAAGATTCCAAGAGTGGCGAATGAATTGCCTGCATGGCAGCTTCTCGCGCGCGTGATTTGCCAGATCCTTCACCAATTCCCATTAGTGCCGAACCTGCGTCAGCCATCACTGCCCGTACATCGGCAAAGTCCACGTTGACCATCCCAGGAATCGTAATAATGTCCGAAATACCCCGAACACCAGCCCGAAGAACCTCATCAGCAGTCCGAAAAGCCTCATATACTGGCATAGTATCGCTAACCGCTTGCAGCAGCTTGTCATTAGGAATGATAATCAAGGTATCAACTTGACTCTGCAATCCACTAATACCCTCCTCTGCTTGGTTTGCCCGTCGTCGTCCTTCAAAACTGAAGGGACGAGTCACAACTCCCACTGTTAGCGCACCCATTTCTTTGGCAACTTCAGCTACGATCCGAGCTGCGCCTGTACCTGTGCCACCACCCATGCCCGCAGTGATAAACACTAGATCCGCTCCTTCGAGTGCGAGGGCAATTTCTTCGCGAGATTCTTCTGCCGCTTTTTGACCGATGGCTGGATTACCACCAGCACCAAGTCCACGAGTAAGTTTTTGCCCGAGTTGAATCCGGCGCGTCGCATCCGAGTTGGATAGTGCTTGTGCGTCAGTATTCATCGTCCAAAACTCGATCCCTTCGATATCACCAATCATCCGGTTGACAGCATTGCTGCCGCCACCGCCGACTCCAATTACCTTAATGCAAGGCGTGTTGCTGTAATTTATTGGGCGATCTGGCATGTGCTCATCAGTTGGGGCGTGAACATCTCGGCTGGCATTGCCGTTGTATCCTTGGTAAAGCGGAGTGGAATTATTCATGTGGTAGTTATTCGATGAACCCTTTAGAGCATATTAACCTGCATTATGAAGATTGTAGAGATTACATAGATGTGTTGTGTACAGAATGTAGCTAGTGTTCAACCAACCTCGGATGAGATTTAGTCTAGCCGATCGATAGACGATCGCTCGATCGGCTAGAATATAGATATTATATGAGTGCAGTTTGAGATATTTAAAATCCTCTCTCGTATACTATTGATGTATCTAAATGTATTAAAATTTTCAGTTTAGGTTGGATGTGCCTGTGGTAGTGATATCTGGCTTGGATTGGAACTTCGGAGCATCAGGATTTTCTAAATCTAGATAGTCAACATCAACTGAGCCTGCATCCTTTTGCCAATTACGGAGCCTGTCGAGCTGTTGAATCCGCTCATTCGACCGAGCATTAATTCCAGCAGCTCCCAGCCGCACCTTACCAATTTCAGTCTGCAAAAATAAGTTTTGGGGATCTCGACAATCAACGATCCCAATCTCAACTGGACTAGTCTGGATGACTCGATACAATTGCGTCCAGTCTGGACAGATACCTGTAGATGGCAATCTCAGTTGCAGCTTTGGCAGAGATGACAAGATCGTTGGCTGATAGCTAGAAATTGGCAACTGGCGACCACGTTCATCGACAAATATTTGGGACGGGGTATCGTCACCCTGTATAACCTGCGCGATTGGCGGCAGATCCTGCACTTGTACGATTAAATGAGGTGGTAATAATCCTCGATCGATCCTAGCACTAGAGATCGACCCTTGGGCAATCAATTTGGCTCTCAACTGTTCTGGAGCCAGTTCCATAATTAATTTTGGATAGGGAATGGCTAGGATCGATCGAATAGCATTATCCGTAAGATATTGATTACCCTCGATTCGGACTTGTTCGGCTCTAGAAATCTTCCAGTCAGATCGGCTGACTGTCCAGGCAAATCCACCCAAGATCGCACTCATACAACCAAATCTCCACAAAGATTTGACAGCTCGAACTCGCCGTTGCTGTCTGGATTGGCGACGTTTTTTTAGTTGAGTCTTATTATGGGCTGCGGGTTGCACGGATAGTTGATAGTTGATACTACTTGGGAATAAACTCAGTCCTAACTTGTTCCTTACCGCCGCTGACGACGATCGATCGATCCTGGAGCTTCCCGACTCCGCGAGCACCTGTAAATTTAATCACAGGATCGATTTGTTGATAGACTACATTACCAGTTCCAATGAGCTGTTGGGAAGTAATCTCCCAAACTAATTGATTTGCTTCAAGTTTGGCTCGATTGCGGGTGGCTACTGCCAGAGCTTGTCCAGCCAGTGTCGCCAGTGACTTTTGGAGATCTAGTTCTCCCGTTTTGGCCGTCAGCGTAACAGCTTCTTTGCGATCGACGATCTGGATCGGTCGATCGGCGGTAACTAATTCTCGATCGATGTTCCAGGCAAATGATTCACCATTGACCTGAATCAGCGGCTTGGTAGCGTTTAATTGCACATTGCCTTGCAAATTGATAATTTTGCGATCGAGTGCAGTGGAGAAGCTATTTGCAGCAACTTGGCTGGTAATCTGGTTTGCTTGATAACGTTGGATTTGGACGGGTTTATCGCCGACGATTCTTTTGTCTTTGACGAACCAAGTCATTCGCTCTGTCTGCATTGCCAAGCGCGGATCTTGGTAATAAGTGGTGATTTTGCCAGAGAGATCCAATTGCTGCTTACGGCTGAGATATTTACCCTCATCTGCATTCACCTGAAATTTGGGCTGGTTAGCTTGCACCTTGTCCCGAATAATCAGTAAATCCGCTTTTGGTTGCCATTCTACCTCTTGACCGATCAGAGTCAACTGGTTGCGAGTTTCTTTTGTTACAACATCACCGCGCAAAATTACTTTTTCGCCTTCCTGTTCTACCTCACCGACTTTTGCAGTGACATGTAAAACAATCTGACCATCTTGATAGAAGTCACCGTCTAAATTGGTGACTTTTGCACGTTTTTTATCGGGTGAATAGACACCCTTTTGAGCGCGAACTTTCCATAAGGGCTTACCTTGCTTATCAACCTGTTGAAAGCTGAGATTATCTAGTGCTAGTCTAGCTTCAACCGCCGCCGGAGCTTGCTGGGACTTAGGTTTGCGCTCAGGAGCACAACTACTAATTCCCACAATTGCGATCGTTAAAACAATCTTCAGGGTTCTAGTCCATTGGCATCCCTTCATTTTTTCCCGCTCCCCGCTCCCAACTCCCAACTCCCAACTCCCAACTAATTTAAGTCCAGATATCGGGCGTGAGCAAAGGGTTGGGATTATGTTTAGGTGTTTTTTGGATCTCTTCTTTAACATTTTCCAGGTCGATATATCGATCGGACACATTAATGAGACTATCACTAGTCATCGATCGCAAACTGACTACTTCTACCCGCACGCCGCGATAGCTGACAGCATCGACGGCATAAGCCAAATCGCCATCACCACTGACCAGCACTGCGGTATCATAGGATCCGACTAGTGCCATCATATCGACGGCAATTTCGACATCTAAGTTCGCCTTCTTGGAACCATCGGGTAATTGAATCAAATCTTTGGCAATTACCCGATAGCCATTGCGCCTCATCCACAGCAAAAATCCCTGCTGCTTTTCATTAGTTCGATCGACACCAGTATAGAAAAAGGATCTGAGCAATCGTGAACCACCAGTGAGTTTAGCCAGCAGCTTTGTGTAGTCTATCTCTATATTCAGTTGCAATGCGGCATAAAACAAATTAGATCCATCGACAAATATTGCGACTCGCCCCCGATTTTCCAGAACTTGCTGTGCTGAAAAGATCGAATTTTCATCATGACTGAAACTATTCATCATTAATTCGGTTAATTATAAATTTTAAAAAAGGTTTAAAAAGAATTGATTTATATATTCGAGGCCGTAGACAACTTCTCGGCTACATCATTGAGCATAACAGATTGGGTACAACTAATCGCTGACAACTAGCGGTAGTTCTAACTTTGCAAAGATCGGACGTGGTTCTCCCAACAAATCGTTCGCTTTTAAGATGCCCCATTCTAAGTGATGCTGGCAACTAGCTGATAAATTTGATACATTTACATCCGAGCCGACCAGATTATTTCCACCAACGAGATCGAAATCGATTGCTAATCCCAATTGTCGATAAATATCTGTACTGATTTTGGGGACTATTGGTGCTAACAGATAAGCTGCTAAACGAGCTGACTCCAGAGCTGCATATAAAACTTCCGCTAGTTCCGCATGTTTCTCCTGCTTGAATAATGCCCAGGGAGCAAGATCGTCTATATATTTATTACTAGAGTGAGCCAAGGTAATAATTGCTTCACAGGCTTCCTTAAATGCTAAATTATCGTAAGCAAGACTTACTTGAGTTCCCAACTTTTGACCGAGTACTTTGAGGGGATTATCGGCAGAGATATCAGCAGCATTACAATTTGGTACTTGACCCTGGCAATATTTCTTAGCCATATTTAGAGTACGGTTAACTAAGTTCCCTAAATTGTTAGCCAGATCGGCATTGACTATCTCAACAAACCGCGTCTCATTGAAGTCTCCATCTTGACCAAATTCAATCCCCTTGAGAAAGTAATACCTTAATGATTCGGCACCATAACGATCGACTAATTCAATCGGATCGATCGCATTCCCCTCACTTTTGCTAATTTTTTTGCCATCTTTAGTAAAGTAACCATGTGCGAAAACCCGATCGGGGATTGGCAATCCAGCCGACATCAACATTGCTGGCCAATAGACAGCATGAAAGCGTAAAATGTCCTTACCAATTAGGTGGAGATTAATCGGCCAGCGTTGGGCTAAAGCATTGTCAAGCGTAGGTTCTTCACCTGGTTCGAGCAATGCTGTCATGTAGCCTAACAACGCATCAAACCAGACATAAATTGTCTGCTGAGGATCGGCTGGCAGCGGAATTCCCCAGTCAACATTTACCCGCGAGATCGAGAAATCTTGCAATCCTTGCGCCACAAATTTCAACACCTCATTCCGCCGACTATTCGGCAGAATAAAATCGGGACGTTCGGCATATAGAGCTTCTAATTGCTGTTGATATTTAGACAGTCTGAAAAAATAATTACTTTCATCGCGCCATTCTACCTGCTTGCTCGGATGGAGTGGACAGTGATTGTCCGCTAGCAGATCTCGTTCTTCCTTGAACTCTTCACAGGCGACACAGTACCAACCCTGTTGAGTACCTTGATAGATATCGCCACTTTCCCATACGCGCTGGAAAAAGTCTTTGACGACGCTCTGATGATTGGCGGCTGTCGTCCGACTAAACCTGTCGTACTTGATATTCAGCTTGCTCCACAGCGAGTCAAATCGCTCGACAATTCGATCGCAATGAACCTGGGGATCGACACCTGCGGCAATCGCCGTCCGCTCAATTTTTTGCCCATGTTCATCAGTGCCAGTAATCAGCAACACATCTCGATGTTGCAATCGCTGCCATCTGGCGATCGTATCTGCCGCCATTGTCGTATAAGCATGTCCGATGTGCGGTACATCATTGACGTAGTATAACGGCGTAGTAACTGTGAAAGACTGTTTATTTGCGGGATGGTTCATAAAGGCAGCTAGAATATATCGAAATTCGATCGGCAAAAAATATTGTGGGTGTAAGTTGACAAACCAAAATACCCAAAGCCTTGACTACAGTTAGATCTCTAGATGTATCGCTCCTAATATTTAGATCGATGCTAATATTTAGTTCTGTAGAAGCTTTGGCAATGGTTTTTGACACTAAAAACTCAAAGTAAGCGCGTCGGTTGTAGAGTCATTGGCACGCCGCCATTACGATCTGCCACTGGGTGAACGATTACGCCCAAGTGTAGATCCAGTATCTATCATAGCTGATATCGATCTCTATCTTCCTGAAATTCGGCGCATTGTTGCCTAATTAACTAATTACCCTGGTAGAATGGTCATTACTACCAGGATAACTAGCTCAATGGTAGAGCATCGGACTCTTAATCCGTTGGTTCCGAGTTCGAGCCTCGGGTTATCCATTCTTTGAAACTCAATCACAGCAACGGTTTATCTCATCCATCACCCATATATCTAAGGTGGGGCGTGGGATAGATCGTTATTTTATTCCGGTCGAAACTGTTTCATTCCGGATTTAATTGCGGGGTAAGATTTTAATGAAGGCTCTTTATGTATTCCAGGGAGCTAGGAAAGGAGACAAGAAAGAAGGGATGAAAGAATTGCCTTACCTCGCTTACGGGTGTTATGAACAAACTCAAAGAACAGAAAGGTTTGATGTATTCTTGGTTAAGAATCGACTAGTTAAACAGCTTGGTACAATTGCCTCAGCCGAACAGAAAGCCGTCTTAGCCGCCTTACTGGAGATGTTCGTCGAAGAGTAGATATCAAGATAGCCCCCACCAGTTAGGCGAGGGTTAGTCGTTTTTTCATAGGGCTTAAGGCTTAGAATCTTCACCTACGCGCACCTATACACACCAACTTTTCTAATAATTGTTGACAGATAATAAATCCTCAGCATTTGAGGACAATCGATTAGCTGGAGTTATTACTGTCGAGCTGATGTAATTAATATTCTGAGACGGGCAGCGGTTTTAGTGGCGATCGAGCGATCGACAAATTCTTTGAGTAGTATGTAATTCAAGTGCAATTCAAGACTGCTCGATCGACCTGAAACTGTCTGTCGGAGCCTTAACATTAGATTAAAAAATTTCACAAATCTTCATCATCCGTTAGGATTAGCGTATACTACGAAAGCAAAGCTTAATCCTATGTTTACAGGAGCAAAAATCTAATGTCGGAGGCGCAGCAGCCCCTCAGAGTCCCTAGAGAATTTTTGGGACCGCCTGATGACTTGAACCCCAATGTCTTCATGTTTCTTGGCGCAATTGCCTTGGTAGCGATTTCGACAATCGGCTACTGGCAATGGCAATTGCCAGGTTGGTGTTGCTTTGGCTTCAATGTCTTGGCTTTACATATGGCAGGTACGGTGATTCATGACGCTTCTCACAATGCAGCACATCCCGACAAATCTGTCAATGCAATTATGGGACATGTTAGTGCTTTGATGTTAGGGTTTGCATTTCCAGTGTTTACTCGTGTCCACATCCAGCACCATGCCAATGTTAACGATCCCGATAACGATCCCGACCATTTTGTCTCTACAGGTGGTCCACTTTGGTTGATTGCTGCTAGATTCTTTTATCACGAGATCTACTTTTTCCAGCGCAAATTGTGGCGAAACAACGAGCTAATCGAATGGTTCCTGAGTAGATTATTTGTTGGATTAGTTATTTATTTTGCTTGCCAAAACGGCTACAGCGACTATATTTTAAATTATTGGTTCTCGCCAGCACTAGTTGTCGGACTAGCACTGGGGCTATTTTTTGATTATCTCCCACACCGCCCATTCAAGGATCGCAATCGCTGGAAAAACGCTCGCGTCTATCCAGGTGCTATTTTAAATATCTTGATATTTGGGCAAAATTATCATCTCATTCATCACCTGTGGCCATCAATTCCCTGGTATAAGTATCAAGCTGCTTATCAGGCTACCAAGCCATTGCTGGAATCAAAAGGCTGTCATCAATCGTTAGGACTGCTCAAGGGAAAAGATTTTCTCCACTTCGTGTATGACATCTTTTTGGGAATTAGGTTTCACCCCAAGCCAGATTCAGTTAAGTCTGGACAGGGAGAGCATTGAGCCATGCTCATAGATCGCACCACCACTCATCTACTGTGACGATCGTCGCCTGGGAGTAATCTCAGACTTTCGGTTCTACTAATTGTAGTGTGGCGGTGCAAGTTGTGGGCGGCGATCGGAAACTAGCCCCAGTGCTGGTAGTAATGCCAATGCTCGGTCGATCGACCGAGCTGTAACAAATAGTACATTTCTCCAGTTGGTAAAAAGTGTTTAATATCCTTTGACAAATTTCAGCGCGATCGCAAGTCCTACCGATCGTGCTGAAATTGCTGATTAATCATTGAAGATAGATCCTATTCGTGACCCAATTCCTGTAGAATCTAAGCAAAAATAAATAACCGACCCCGCAGTCTCTTAGAATCTGGAGGAAAAACTTATCAGTAGCATAATTACCACCCAAAACATGTCCAAAACAGAACAGTCTGTCATTCACATCTGGGGTCAAAATAAACTCTCAGGGGAAGTCAAAATCAGCGGTGCCAAAAATTCGGCACTTGTTGTCATGGCTGGTTCCTTGCTATGTGCCAGTGGCTGTCGGCTCCGAAATATTCCTGGCTTAGTGGATGTCGATAAGATGTGTCAAATCATTGAAGCTCTGGGAGTAAAGATCGAGCGCAATGGTGATGCAATCGACTTTGATACGACTGGTTTCAACTGCCATACGCCGCCATTTGAACTAGTTTCTAAGTTGCGCGCAGCTTTCTTTTCGATCGGCCCCATTTTAGCTAGATTAGGTGTAGCTAAAGTGCCATTACCAGGCGGCTGCTCGATCGGTGCCAGACCTGTAGAATTACACGTACGTGGGTTGCAGGCGATGGGTGCCCATGTCGAAATCGAACATGGGATCGTCAACGCTTATGTAACTGGCTCCAGCAAGCGGCTCAAAGGCGCGAAAATCTATCTAGACTACCCCAGCGTTGGTGCGACGGAAACACTGATGATGGCGGCCACCCTAGCCGATGGTGAGACAATTTTGGAGAATGCTGCCAAGGAACCTGAGGTGGTCGATTTGGCAAATTTTTGTATTGCGATCGGTGCCAAGATTACTGGTGCTGGTACAGATCGGATTACGATCGTCGGTGTGAAGGAACTTCACGAAGCTGACTATAGTATTATTCCCGATCGAGTTGAAGCAGCTACTTTCCTGGTTGCTGGGGCGATTACTAATTCAGAAATTAGTATGTTTCCAGTGATTCCAGGACACTTAATGGCGGCGGTGGCTAAATTGGAACAAATTGGTGCCAAAGTAGTGATGGATGCCCCAGATCGGATGCGGGTAATCCCCACGGGGATTCTCAAAGGCACAGATATCGAGACACTCCCCTACCCTGCTTTCCCTACAGATATGCAAGCCCAGTTTATGGCACTGCTAGCAGTCAGTGAGGGCAATAGTGTGATCACTGAAACCGTGTTTGAGAATCGCCTCCAACATGTTGCCGAACTCAAACTCATGGGTGCGAATATCAAGGTTAAAGGCAATCATGCGATCGTTGAAGGTGTTGCTCGGCTGTCTGGTGCTACTGTCACCGCAACGGATCTGCGTGCTTCCGCCGCACTGGTTCTTGCTGGTTTAGCAGCTCATGGCAAAACAACGATGCAGGGCTTACATCATCTCGATCGGGGTTACGACTGCCTGGAAGCCAAAATGCGAAGCCTGGGAGCCAAAATTGAGCGCGTTCGCGTTAATTCTGAAGGGGAGACGGTCTATCGCTATGGAGAAGAAGTTGTCAAAGTTTAGTTTACTCAGACACAAATGCGATTCTAAATAAATGTGTATAGTAGCTGGATGGTGGAGTAATTTATGAGATGATCTAACGTTGCTCCCGTCCACTTTTACCTATTTTATCTAGATTATGCAATTAAGATTAGGGGACACAGTACCCAACTTTACCCAAGCTACTACCGATGGTGAGATCGACTTTTTTGAGTGGGCTGGCACTAGCTGGGTAGTTCTATTTTCACATCCCAAAGATTTCACGCCAGTTTGTACGACTGAACTGGGCGAAGTTGCTAAATTAAAGCCAGAATTTGACAAGCGGAATGTTAAGCCGATCGCGCTGAGTGTTGATGATGTAGAATCTCACAATGGTTGGGTGGGTGATATTCTCGAAACTCAAGGTTCCGCGCTAAATTATCCGATCATTGCCGATCCTGATAAAAAGGTATCCGATTTGTACGACATGATTCACCCCAACGCTAATGCACTGGTGACTGTTCGATCGGTATTTGTAATCGATCCGAATAAAAAGCTCCGGCTGACGATTACTTATCCACCTAGCACTGGACGTAATTTTGATGAGATCTTACGAGTGATTGATTCACTTCAACTCACTGATAACTACAGTGTTGCAACTCCAGCCAACTGGGTTGATGGCGGCGACTGTGTAGTTGTACCAACAATTTCTACCGCAGATGCGAAAGTGAAGTTCCCTAAAGGAGTCACCGAACTCAAGCCTTATCTCCGCATGACTCCTCAGCCTAATAAATAGATCTAGTGGTTTAGTGAATAGTTATTAGTGGTTTAGCTAATAAAACCTACCAAAACACAGCCCTAATCTTCTTGAGATTAGGGCTGTGTTTTTGCGATAAATTTAACGATTGGGCATTAACCGAATGTTATCCAACAGCGACTTTTTCTAGCATTAATTTAGAACGCTTGACTCCATCAGGAATTTCGACTGGATAGTCACCTGTAAAACAAGCAGAACAGAAACTTTGAGGATCTTTTTCCGTGGCTGACAACATGCCATCCCAAGATAGATAGGCGAGGGTATCTACCCCGATTTGTTCGGCAATTTGAGCGACAGATTTGGTTGCTGCAATTAATTGATCTTGAGTGTCTGTGTCGATGCCATAGAAGCAAGGATGGGTAACGGGTGGAGACGAAATCCGCATGTGAATTTCACTGGCTCCAGCATCACGCAACGCCTTGACTAGCTTACGGCTGGTTGTACCTCGGACGATCGAGTCATCAATCACGATTACCCGTTTCCCCTTTAATACATCTCTGAGTGGGTTTAATTTCATCCGAATCCCTGCTTCCCGCATCTCCTGGGTGGGTTGAATGAATGTCCGTCCCACATAGCGATTTTTGATCAAACCTTCAGCGTAGGGGATGCCAGATGCCTCTGAAAAGCCAATTGCCGCAGGGATACCCGAATCTGGTACGCCAATCACAATATCAGCATCGTGGAAGGATTCTAGAGCCAGTTGCTTACCCAATCGCTTGCGGTAGCTGTACAAGCTCTCTTCATGTACCCAGCTATCGGGACGGGCAAAATAGATCATCTCAAAGATGCATAGTTTCGACTGGACTTTTGGTGCCCAATTGAATGATTCAACCCCTTTATCGTCAATCCACAGCAATTCACCTGGTTTGACATCACGATCGTAGTCGGCACCAATGATATCTAGGGCGCAGGTTTCTGAAGCGACAACGTAGTGACCGATTCGATCGGGCAAACTGCCCAATACTAGCGGGCGGATTCCATGAGGATCGCGAATTGCCATGATGCCATCGGGAGTGGCAATTGTCAGGCTAAACGCGCCTACACATCGCTGACAGGCACTAATCGTCGCCTCAATCCAGCTACTCCCAGCATTGACTTCTTCCCGAATAATCAACGCAATCATCTCAGAATCGATCGTGGTAGTGAGTTCGCAGCCTTTCGCGAGGAGATAGGCCTGCAGCTCGGCGGTATTGACAAGATTACCATTATGTGCTAAAGCAAGTTTCCCCAACCTGGTTTCGACAATAATTGGTTGGGCATTGCAGCGGCGACTGGCTCCAGTGGTTGAATAGCGGGTATGTCCGATCGCCAATTGTCCTGGCAGTTTGGCCAAAATCTCTGGACTAAAGACATGGGACACTAGACCCATATCCCGATGTTCATAAAGGTCGGTACCGTCAAATGTAGCTATGCCCGCTGATTCTTGACCCCGATGTTGGAGGGCGTACAGTCCAAAGTAGGTCAGCTTGGCAACCTCTTGCTCTGGGGCATAAATTCCAAATACTCCACAAGCTTCTTCAGGTTTATCGACAGCGTTGTCGTCATTGATATCGGCGCAGAAATCGAGGTGCAAATCGCGATCGGGAATCATGAATGGCTACAGTTGGGAGAGGGTGGCTAAGTTATTGAAGAACCGATTGAATGAAAGAGTTTTAGTCTAAATTCTAATAGTATCGACCTCTGGCGATCGATTGCCAGCTATAGCATAGCTTATGACTGTAGCCAAATATACATAGTAAATACTGTAGACACAAGTAGTTAACTCTAATACTAATAGTAATTAAGTTTACATATTGCCTGACGAAAGGTACTTATTATAAATATTGTTAAGAAAAGCTTAACAATTCATTAACGATAGCACAGAACTAGACAATAATCATTTGGTGATTAAGGACTTATTAGATCGATTCTGCCGCACTTTTCGCCCAGTCCATAACTGATAACTGTAATGTCAACTTCTCTCCATTGGTTAGATCTGAGCGAATATCTAGCGATTGCTGTAGCAGTAGTAGGATCCATCGCTGCAACTGCCTCCTCAAAATGGATCTATGCCATCGGGCCAATCCTAATCAGTCTGATCCTCAATGCAATTAATAGATGGCGATTTACCAAGAATAGCCGGATTCAAGATCGATCGCTAGAGCGAAAACTCGATCGAGAACTGCAAGAACAAGGCGAAGTACTTCAACAGGAAATCGTTCAAGCGCGGAGTTTTGCCACAGCATTGGTCAAGCAAACCATGACAGCGCAGAAAGCATATCCAGCATTAGCCGCAGCAGGAGCAGCTTCGGAATCAACACCAGATCCGCTCGGACTGGAACAGAAAGTCAAGCTGCACCAACAACTGATGCAGTCGATGCAAGAGCATGTTGGGGGTGTAGAAAATAGTCTCCAAGAAGTAATC
This sequence comes from Chamaesiphon sp. 341R_metabat_111, assembly GCA_025351825.1. Lineage (GTDB taxonomy): Bacteria > Cyanobacteriota > Cyanobacteriia > Cyanobacteriales > Chamaesiphonaceae > Chamaesiphon. The sequence goes on from JANXVE010000031.1 coordinate 15,540, forward strand.
GATCTGTTGGAAAGTAACGCTCTGACCGATCGAGTAGAATATCTAGAACGTCAGCTCACGCAGATCTCTGGGCAATTGGGCATCGATTCGATCGAGTCAAATCGATCCAATCCCCACAGTCTGTTTAGTTTTGAGGAAGAACAAGAGGTTGATATTACACCGCTACTGGACATGATTTCCGAAGATCTAATGTCTAGTGACTTGATGTCTGACAACCTTGTTTCCGCCGAACTCAGCGGCGATATCTGGTCGAAACCAACCTGGAATCTTCAGCAGACAATCAGTGCTCACAGTGATTGGGTGCGCTGTATGAGCTTCACTCCCGACAGTCTCAAACTGGTGAGCGGGAGTTTTGATAAGACAATTAAGTTGTGGAAATTAGATACTGGCACAGAGATACATACCCTGGGTGAGCGACTCAAAGGCGTATTTGCCCTAGCCGTCAGTCCTGATGGTAAACTCTTGGCTAGTGGCAGTTGGGATGAGACGATCGAACTGTGGAATTTAGAAACTGGCAGTCTACTTTACAACTTGAGTCAACACAAAGCTTCGGTTCGAGCTTTAGCAATCGCCCCTGATAGTAAAACCTTAATCAGCGGTAGTTTTGACCAAACCATCGTCCTCTGGAGTTTGCCGGATGGAACCGTTACCAAAACCATACTCGATCGAGAACCAATTGCCGCCATCGCCTTGAGTGCCGACGGCACATTTTTAGCAAGTACTGGGGATGATGGCATTGTCAAAATTTGGTCGTTAGCTTCGGGACTAAAAATTGCCGAGTCCAGTGGCAATAAACATTGTATCGGTTCTCTTAGTATCAGCCCCGACTCCCAAACGATCGCCGCAGGTACCGTTGATGGCGATCTGATCCTGTGGCAAGTCGAACAGATTGAAAATGGTCTGCCGCAGCAACTCAGCCTCGCACAGACGATTAAAGCCCACGCTGGGCAGATCAATGCTTGCATCTTCAGCCCCGATAGTCAGTATGCGATCACGGGTAGTGTCGATGGCAAAGCCAAAGTTTGGTACAAGGGCGCGGATCTTCAGTTCCGAGACAAGGCTCGAAGCATCCTCAAAGGCGATCCAGGTCGCTCGGTGATGTCTGTCGCCATCGCCCCCTGCGGTAAGCTAGTCGCAATTGGCGGTGCCGATGGCACGATCCAACTGTGGGAACGAATGTAACGTTAGAAGCGGTGGACAAAATGTGAGTAGGATCACATCTTGTGCCAGTACATAATCACTGACAAAATTCGAGCCAAGCTAGTAACTTTGTTTTGATGCGAGATCTGGGTAAGTGTTATCGCTGAAAAACAGCAAAAACTGTTGCTGATTCAGGGATCGTAAGGAATAATTGTGATAATGGAGCAAAGATAGATCCCTCAAACCGAAAAGTTAATTTTCAAAATCCTAAATTATGCGAATTCTAGTTACAGGTGGTGCTGGTTTTATTGGCTCTCATTTGCTCGATCGATTGATGAAAGAGCAACATGAAGTAATCTGCCTCGATAATTTTTACACTGGGACTAAAAGCAACATCAGCAAATGGTATGACAATCCCAACTTTGAATTAATCCGGCATGATATTACTGAGCCAATTCGCTTAGAAGTAGACCAGATCTACCATTTGGCTTGTCCAGCATCCCCAGTTCACTACCAGTACAATCCGATCAAAACCATTAAGGTTAGCTTTCTGGGCACATCGAATATGCTTGGACTGGCCAAACGGGTCAAAGCTAGACTGCTAATGGCTTCAACTTCCGAAGTTTACGGCGATCCTGATGTCCATCCACAGCCAGAAGAATATCATGGTAACGTCAATCCGATCGGAATTAGATCTTGTTATGACGAAGGTAAGCGGATCTCGGAAACCCTTTGTTTTGACTACCACCGTCAGCACAATGTAGATATTCGGGTCGCCAGAATTTTCAATACTTACGGCCCCCGCATGTTAGAAAATGATGGTCGCGTAGTCAGCAATTTTATCGCTCAATCATTGAAAGGCAATCCTCTAACTGTCTACGGCGATGGCAGCCAAACTCGCAGCTTTTGCTATGTCACCGATCAAGTTGATGGCTTGATCAAGTTAATGAATGGCGATCATATTGGGCCGATCAATATTGGCAATCCTGAAGAATATACCATTCTTCAACTCGCTGAAAAAATTCGCGATCGCATTAATCCAGGTCAAGAAATTAGTTTTAAACCACTACCACAAGACGACCCCAAACAGCGTAAGCCAGACATTACTAAAGCCACAACTTTACTCAAGTGGCAGCCAACTGTTTCGCTAGAAGCTGGATTGACGGAAACAATTGCTGAATTTAAACAGCGATTAAATGTGAATATGCCTGCTCTAGTTAAATAGAAATATCTACATTTTGCACCAGTTTGAGGATGCTGGTGCTAACCGTAGATATAGGGTACCCATGAAGGGCACCCCTACAGGTTAATTGTCTAGGGGTGCCCTTCATGGGTACCCCTAGATCTCTACTTTTACTGGATATCCCGTAGGGTGAGCATTGTTACTTTTTTTGAGGTGTAGCGGAGATCTTTACCCCACCCCAGCCCTCCCCTTATAAAGCGGATGCGCGCACTGTTCGGGTTCCCCGACAGTGAAGCGTACCAAGCAGGGGAGGGAGCAAGACCAAGATAACTATTAATCATTATTTATATATTATTTAGGAGTATTTTAAAATGCGTGTTTGTACGATCGGAACTGGTTATGTTGGACTAGTCACAGGAGCTTGTTTGGCGCACATTGGACATGATGTGATTTGTGTCGATAATAATCCTGCCAAAGTAGAATTGATGAAAGCCGGAAATTCACCCATCTATGAACCAGGCTTGTCAGAGATTATGCAAACTGCCATGTCTACAGGTAGATTGCAATTCACTACCGATCTGGCATTGGGAGTCGAGCATGGGGAGATCTTATTCATCGCGGTGGGTACACCACCATTGCCGAATGGTTCCAGTGATACTAAGTACGTCGAAGCGGTGGCTAGAGGGATCGGACAGCATCTCACCGATGAGTATAAAGTAATCGTCAATAAGTCTACAGTTCCGATCGGATCTGGTGACTGGGTAAAAATGTTGGTACTAGATGGGGTAATCGAGCGCAATCGAGAACTGAGTCTAGTTGGTGCTGGCGTTAGTAACCAACCCAATCGGCTGGCACCCCGATTTGATGTCGTTAGCAACCCA
>JANXVE010000058.1 GCA_025351825.1 Chamaesiphon sp. 341R_metabat_111
ATTGCGAACATATGATAGCAATCTGCCACTCTTCTTGGGTATGGATTGTGAGGATGCTTACTTGAGATTTAGAAGTCGCTAGATCGGAATCTACTGTCATTGGTAAACTATTCAAAGCTGGATCTATTTCTACACCAAAAAAAGCCAATTTAGCAACAACAGCAGCACGAATACCTGGATGATTTTCACCCACTCCTCCCGTAAAAATTAGCGCGTCCACACCACCTAAATTGGGTAATAAAGATGCGATTTTAGCTGCAAGTCGATCGATATAAATATCCACAGCTAACTTGGCTCGAATATTACCCGCAGCGATCGCTTTGTCGATCTCTCGTAGATCGTTCGATACTCCAGATACACCCAATAATCCCGACTCAAAATTCAAAATATGGTCGAGTTCTGCAACCGTATATTCTTGCTCCCGTAATAGATGGAGCATGATGCCTGGATCGATCGATCCGCACCGCGTACCCATCATCAAACCATCTAATGGTGTGAATCCCATCGTCGTCTCAATACACTGCCCAAATTTAACCGCCGCCAGCGAACAACCATTACCCAAATGACAACTAATCGATCGTAACTCCTTCAGATCTCGCCCCAATAATTTCGCCGCTCGTTGAGTACAATACTCATGACTAATGCCATGAAAACCATACTTCCTAATTCCCTGCTCCAACCACTGATAAGGAACGGGATAAACATAGGCAACTTCTGGCAGATCGCCATAGAAAGCCGTATCAAACACCGCGATTTGGGGAAGATTAGCAGCTAAAGATTCAATGATATTAATCCCCATCAAATTAGCTGGATTGTGTAATGGCGCATAGATTGATAGCCTGTCGATCTCCGCTTTCACCTCAGCATCAATTAACATCGGCTGACGATATTTATCACCGCCATGCACTACCCGATGACCGACGATATCGATCTCTTCAATACTATTAATAACCTGAGTCTCGCTACTCCAAATCCAACTTAACAGATCGTGAACATCTGCCGCTCGATTCGTTCTCGATCGATCTTCGCGTACCAAATCATCTGCCGTTTTAGCCTCTAGTATCGCCGTCTCAGCAGAATTCCAGTCAATCTTTCCAGTCCAAAATGGCACAACTGGATCGATTGGCAAACTCTCTTCAGTTAGTCGATATAAACTAGCTTTAAAACTACTCGAACCAGCATTTAGCACTAAGATATTCATTTGCTATTAAATTAAACCTCAATCCTGCTCATAAACTGAAATTTCATCCACAGGCACGATCCCGCCATCAGCTTCTATCTTCCATCGCAACCAGTGACTCATGGAGGTTCGCACTTCCTCAATAGTTGGACTCCAGCGCAGTGATCCGATGATATAAGGCACAAATGTATTGAGACAAACCGTTCCAAAATTACCAAGTAACGCGGAGAGATACTGTTGAGCAAAAATAGCAAAAGCTGGACGTGACATGGCTAGTGACTACAAAGAACTATCTCAATGATGCACTGATTCACCAACACCTCATATTAGTCTACCTTCTTTAGATAGATCGATATATCTCTCTAAAGGAGGTGGTAATCAGATGAGATCATTAGTATAGTACGGAGGTTAAATTCGGGCATTACTGTGGTGACTACTATCTCGAATATAAATCCCAATCTGACCGACGCTACAGCTTTGTCAGTTACTTTGAACCCCACAGAACTACATCAAATCCACGGTTTTTGGCGGGCTTGTAATTACCTTGCCGCTGGGATGATTTACCTCCAAGACAATCCGCTCCTGCGGGAACCGCTCCAACCCGAACATATCAAAAATCGCCTATTGGGGCACTGGGGCACCAGTCCTGGCTTGAGCTTCATCTATACCCATATCAATCGCGTCATCAACAAATTTGACCTCAACGCCATCTATTTGGCTGGGCCTGGACATGGTGCGCCTGGAGTTCTCGCTCCGGTATATTTAGAAGGCAGCTACTCGGAAATTTACACTGACAAAACCGAAGATCTCGATGGAATGCGGGCATTTTTCCGCCAGTTTTCCTTCCCTGGTGGAATTGGCAGCCACTGTACCCCCGAAACCCCTGGCTCGATTCATGAAGGCGGCGAACTTGGCTATAGTATTTCCCATGCTTATGGTGCAGTATTCGATAATCCTGACTTAATTAGCGTCGTCGTTGTTGGCGATGGTGAGGCTGAAACTGGCCCACTAGCAACCGCTTGGCATTCAAATAAATTCCTCGATCCGCGTCGGGATGGAGTGGTGTTGCCGATTCTGCACCTAAATGGTTACAAGATTAATAATCCGAGTGTCTTAGCGCGGATTAGCCATCGGGAGTTAGAGAGCTTATTGCAGGGTTATGGTTATACGCCGTACTTTGTCGAAGGGGACGACCCCGATATTATGCACCAACTGATGGCGGCGACACTCGATCGAGCCATCCAAGACATCCACACTTTCCAATCCCGCGCGCGGCACGATGGCGATACTACTCGGCCATTGTATCCGGCGATCGTCCTCCGGAGTCCCAAGGGCTGGACGTGTCCGAAGGAAGTCGATGGACATAAATTAGAAGGCTCCTGGAGATCGCATCAAGTCCCCTTCCGTGGTGTCAAAGAGCTTCCCGAACACCTCCAATTATTGTCTGAATGGCTCCATAGCTACCATCCAGAGGAGCTATTCGACGAGAATGGTAAATTGCGATCGGAATTTCGCGCTACAGCCCCTCAAGGCACAAAACGGATGGGTAGCAGCCCCCACGCCAATGGTGGTTTGATTCGCAAGGTACTACGGCTGCCAGATTTTCGGCAGTATGGTGTAGATGTGCCAGTACCAGGACAAATCGAGGTATCGAATACTTATCCTTTGGGTGTATTCATGCGGGATATTATCCAGGCTAATCCCGATAATTTTCGGCTATTTGGGCCAGATGAAACAGCTTCCAATCAGCTTCAAGCGGTGTATGAAGCGACCAAAAAGGTATGGTGGGGTGAGTACCTACCTGAAGACGTTGACGGGGCTGAATTGGCTCTCGATGGTCGGGTGATGGAAATATTGAGCGAACATACCTTAGAGGGCTGGCTAGAGGGCTATCTGTTGACGGGCAGGCATGGTTTACTCTCGACTTATGAAGCATTCGTCCACGTTATCGACTCGATGTTCAATCAACATGCGAAATGGTTGGAGATCTCGCGCAAAATATCGTGGCGGGCGGATGTTGCTTCGCTCAATTTATTGATTACTTCAACAGTGTGGCGACAGGATCATAATGGTTTCAGTCATCAGGATCCAGGCTTCTTGGATGTGGTTGCGAATAAGAGTGCGGAGGTGGTGCGGATCTATTTACCACCTGATGTTAATTGTTTATTGGCGATCGCCAATCAATGTTTCAAAAGCACCAATCAAATTAATGTGATTGTCTCGGATAAACAACCCCATCTCCAATATCTAACTATAGATGCTGCGATCGCCCATTGCACCAAAGGGATGGGAATTTGGGAATGGGCGAGTACAGATTTTGGTGTCGAACCGGATGTCGTAATTGCCTGTGCTGGAGATATTCCAACTCAAGAAGCTCTCGCTGCTGTGGCAATTTTACATGAAGCATTTCCCGATCTAAAAATTCGGTTTATTAATCTCGTCGATCTGCTGGCACTCCAACAGCCGAGCGAATATTGCAATGGTTTAACAGATAAAGATTTTGATGGGTTATTTACAACTAATAAACCAGTCATCTTCAATTTTCACGGTTATCCCTGGCTGATTCATCGGCTAACTTATCGCCGGACAAACCACAAGAATCTGCATGTGCGCGGCTATAAAGAAAAAGGGAATATTAATACGCCCTTAGAATTAGCGATGAATAATCAGATCGACAGGTTTAGTATTGCGATTGATGCGATCGATCGAGTACCGAAATTGCAAGTAGCTGGGGCACATACCAAGGAGCAACTCAAAAATCGTCAAATTGAATGCCGTCAATATGCCTATACTCACGGTATAGACTTACCTGAAGTTGTTAATTGGCGATGGAAAAGTCTCGGTAGCTAATGATTCTAGTTGCTTGGATTAATTGCAGCACTCGTTTAGGCATTTATCTACTAATATTTTTCCCCAGCCACATTATTAGATATATGCCTAAACTTTGAAATGGGATGGCTGTTATAATAATTCCAATTCTAACTGACCACGATCGATCTGGATAGCGTTATTCCATTGCAGATAAGTTTCTAAAGCTCCCAGTTCTCTAGCAACAGCTTTAAGGGACAAACGCTTTAGGATATCGATTGTAATCGGTCTTTTTTCGTCCCAAAAAATCATCGAGTCAAGAAACTCTAACGAAGAATTAGAGGTAACTAACCTAAAAATAAACTTGGCTTCCTCCTCAGTTTCAAACGACAAAAAATTTACAGTGTCGTCAAACATTACCGATTTTCCATCCAAGGGTTTGACAAGAGAAAAACTTAGTCTCTTATAAAGCCCAGAAATCGCTATTTTCCAATTCTTAAAAGAATATAAGCCAACACCAAAGATAGAAAATAGCGGCTTATTTTTATAGATACAACTCTTTCTATTTTTCAAGTATTCCTGATGCTCAATTAGATATTTCCATGTTTCAGGTGCTCTGTTTTGGATAATGCTTGTATCTTCACCAACCGACTTTTGCGTAATCAATACGAGCTTGCGATAATCAAGAGTTCTGCCATTGCCAATATCTGAACTCTTCAAAAGAGGATACAAATAATTTTCCTCTAAATTATATTTTCTTCCAAATCCATTTTGAAATAAAGCATCTTGAATCCGCTCTAACTCCATAACTTTAGAACAATCATGCTTGATTCCAGATCGCCATAAATATTTTAGATCTTGACCTGCTAAATGTCTCCACTTCTCATACTTAACTGTGTCCCTAATGATTAATCCATCTCTTTCTCCAATTAAATATGATGCCTTTTCAGCTTCTAGATTTTTGTAAACTTCATAATCGATATTGCTATTAATATTGGTAGAAAGAATACAAAGACAAGCCTCTACTGATGCTCCGAAATAAGCTTTTGCATCTACTAAATAGACATAACCAGAAAACCTATTTCCCGATCTCTTCTTTACTTGACGTATAACCTTACGGGCGACGGAATACTTACATAGGACGGCTATAGTGCCTTCTCTATTTGATAACCATTCAACATATTGCAACAACATCCATTCAGAAATATCAAAATTTCCTGAACCAGTAATAGCTTCGATACCTCGCCTATTCTGAAAATTTGATTTTAAAGGAAGATTTTGACTATTTAGAATACTCAATTCACTGCTTGTAACCCAAGGAGGATTGCCGATTATTAGAATATCACCCGACAGAGTAGAAATCAGATCTTTCCAATCTGTATTGAAAAAATCTGATTGATATATAGTTGCATTGTCTGAATTCAGATATCCCGATATAGATAGATTCGCTGCTTCGACATATTGTTCATTTATATCTAAGCCTATTACTTTTGAGTTTATAAATTCATTGAGTGCAGCCCTGACAAAAGATCCCTTTCCGCAGCTTGGCTCTACAATAACTTTTGGCGATATTTTATGATTTAGCTTGAGAGTTCTAACTACTTCCCATGCAAGTTCATCAGGGGTTTGAAAATCACCAAATTGCCGCTTTTCTACAGATTTCGTCATTGTTATTTATCGAACTCTAAATATTCCTGAAATACTGCCAGCTTGTTGAATAACTCGGCTGTATTGCAATCTCCATTGCAGCGCATTGGAGATCGTCAAGTAACCTTGATTCGGGGGTGACGCTAAAATTCTTTCAGCTAATTGATTTGCACCAATTTCATCAACTGGCAAATTTCTTTCCATTATAAAAGCAATAATGTCATCTTTATTACCTTCTCGGTTCAAAATATCTGTAATACCTTTAGTGGTCTAAAAATCTCCTGTTCTACTTCTATCTATAAAAATAGTGTGCTGCATATTTAACCTTCCAGTTCTATTTTCAAAATCATCATATTTGTCATAAACAAAAACTAGAAGATGATATCCTAATCCAAATACCTTTTGAGTTGCCGATCTGAAAGGACAAGAAGATTGTGGTTGCTTAATACTTGTTACTTTAATATCAACTTCAAGTGCGGGAATATCGATACCTAATGCTGAATTTCCTTGCTGAGAACTGTATTTTTCAGCCAAATAAGCTGTGAATTTATGTTCGAGATATGTTCCAATCGCTTTTCCATCTGTCACTCCGTAAAGTACTGGTTCATCATACAGAGATTCTATTTCAGCGAATTTAGCTGCTTCAGTACACAAATCTTCAATAGTTAATGTTGGCTTCATTCTTAATATCAATTCACTTCAGTATTAACTGAACATTATAGTCTGTTAGTTTATTTGCACACTAAATCTCAGTCTCAACTTTGCGACTGGAGAGAATTTTGTTTTAAAGTATCGGTCAATTACCAACGATCGATATCCATAGAGTTATCACTAACAAAACACTAGCCAGATGTTGAGGCACGATCGATCGAATCGGACGTTTGGCTATTTTTTGAGTTAGAAAAAATGTAATTAGTAGTGCCAGAATTAAAGTTGTTCCTTGGAGAAAAGCAATTACGGCTGGGTGAGCGATAAAGCTGGGTAAATTGTCACCGATTTGTCCGAAGGTGGCAAAGGTGACGGGGATAATTTGTCCGCCTTCTTCTAATCCTAGTTTGAAATAGTAGGCGAGATTTCCGCCTAGTACTAAAGGTAAATAGCCGTAGGCAAGATCGATAAATGGTAATGGTTTACTGCTCTTAAAGGGGATGAATTCTAATTTGCTGAGTTGATAGAATCCTTGCATCATACCATAGGCTAAAAATGGGATAATTGCAGGTAGAATAATCGCCGCGATCGATAGTCCTAAATGTGGGAAAAATTGGGTTAGATCTATCTGTAAGCCTAACAATCGATCGATCTCTGGGAGACGATGAAGATAGACACCTCCCAATAATAGAAATAACAAAGCAACTTCATAACTATGGGGAATATGGGTAGTCCAAAGTTCGATGCCTGGTGGACGGAGATTCAATTCTACCGAGCGATGGGGACAAGATTTAAGACAAGTCATACACAGTACACAGTCTTTATTATCTGTTAACTGGGCTGGATGAGAATAAATCGGACAGCCATTAGTTGTCGCTCCTTCGCCAAAGCCTACGCCACCTTTATAACAGTGATACGTCGTACATTCTGCCGCACAGGTACCTTGCTGGGCACGTAGTTCAACGATCGATAGTTTGGCAAATAAACCATTCATGCCGCCAATCGGACAGAGATAGCGACACCAAAATCGCCGTTCAAACATCAGTGAGAAAATCACCGCTCCCGCCGTAATTAGCAATAGTAAACAGCTAGATAAATATGCCGTATTTTCTAGATTCCAGAGTTCTTCCCACAGGAAGATCAGCACGAATAAACTAAATAAAAACCAACCGCCCCATTTTTCAGCAGTTTCACGCGGCCATTTTTGTAGCGTGCGGGGAAAGAATTTGAGTGAGAGTTTTTGAGCTATTTCGCCATAAATCATAAATGGACAAAAAGCACACCATAGTCTCCCAACGATCGGGAAGAATAATAAAATTAACGGCCACCACCATGCCCAAAATAGATTGAGGGCGAAATTGTGTTGGCGATCTTGGGGTGCAATGAATAGAATCATTACAACAAGTGGAAATACCCAAACAGTAAAACCATAATTGATGCGATCGGGATACCAATCGCTATTTAGAAACTGTCGTAACCACGGGTAGGCATTTAGTAAATTTAGGCGAAATAGCTGCTTCTTTGCTGCTTGTGCCCAGAAGACTTCTTCCGTTAAGAGATTACTACCTTGTGACTGCACCAAGGCTCGATTTACCATCCCCTGCAATTCTAATAAATTACCTGGAAAATCATAGGTTTGTAGCCGCCGAATTGCCTCGGGGGTAATTTGGGGTTTAGATAACTTTTTTTGACGACAAATGATGTTGATATAATAGTTTACCTGCGCCTCCAAATCGGTCTTCCTTACCCGCAATCCTGGTACTTTGATTGGATGTTTAATTGCTTTGCTAAAAGTCGGTTGAGTGCTCTCTGAGATGAGAATTATCCGAGCATTAGTAGATCGAGGAGGGGTTGAGATTTGACCTTCAGGGACAATGGGATTATAGCTACCTGTCGTCAATAATTGCTCGATCTGTGGCACTAGTTCGCGCGGTAATTCTTGCACATCATTTAAAATTAATGTCCCTTCACCCAACCATTCCAATAGCCCTGTTTTTCCACCCACTCGCCCGAATAATTCGGCACCATTAGCAGTAATTAGGGCACTTTTGAGAGTAATAATCGGCTGATGACGACGCTTGGAACCAAAATGAATCAGCGCGGCAATATTATCTTTTTCTAATCCTGGTTCGCCGGAAATTAAGACGGATTTATCATCATTTGCCGCAGTGCGAATTTGTTGACGCAATTTGACGGCATACCGACTGCTACCAATGATTCCCCGCTTTGCCTGGGGTACTAAATAAGGACGCAAAGCGGCTTGCCTGTCTTGTTCGTAGGCGATTTCGGCTTCGAGCTGCTCCAATTTACCTGCTAGTCTTTGAGCGTATGCTGTGGTAATTTCAGGATAGCTGGATACTAATGCTTGCCATCTGTCGGCTGTAATTGTCTGAAATCGACACTCTGTAATCGTGACAATCCGACTATCTGTAAGCTGCCCTTGCTGTAATGCCGATAAATTTACCACCGCACCTGGTAATAATCCCGTCGCCCACATCAATCCCGCTTTTTGGCGACGATAACGCTCTGCTTGTCCCGATTCGAGGATATAAAGCTTGGTGACAGGCGTATTTTCAATTGTGACTCGACAGCCTGGGGGTACGATTGATACCTCCAACTCACGCGCCAGTGATTCTAAAACATTGCTTGGCAACATCCCTAGTTCAGTAGCCGATTCCAACCAGTTAGCTAATGTTGCTGTGGACATTTGAATTTGTCGATCGTACCACTAAAGTTTAGACTGATAAGGGTTATGAACAGGCCAAAGAAAGCGAATGTCTTTAGCATTACAACGATATTATTGGTAGCATTAAAGATCGCTTCCATCACTTCATCCAGCTTTTGTCTAATTTGGATATCATCATACACTTCTTGAAATGGACGCTCTGTAATTGCCGCGATCGAGAAAATTTCAAAAGCTATATTATTTTCTACGTTAAACTGCTCAGATATTCTGGTTAGATACCCATCTATAAATAAGTGCTTGTTGTCCATAATCTTAGTTATTTATAGCTATTCTCTAATTGTATTTGATTCTGAGCGATTCTTCACTATTCACCCTCGTGCTGAACACTCCGATCCAGATCGATGGCTACCGAATCTGGATCGGAGTTTCTAGTAAAAAAACAGTTATCAGCGAAACATCTTGGCTGGTTGAGACGATCGCTTGCCCTGCAAAATAACTCTGAAAACTTTGTTTAAAACTAACTAGCTTTGACTTCGATTACGCCCCGAAACATTCTCATTCCACAGGTGAAATTATATTCACCTGGCTTTGTTGGCGTAAATTCTACAGTTGTTGTTTGCCCGATCGGTAAATGGGTGCTAATCCCAAAATCGGGAATTGATACTTCATCCAAACAAGAATTATTGTCTAGTCGATCGAATGATAACCGCACAGGTTCTCCCACAATGACGACAACTCGATCTGGACGATAGCCACCATCAACCGTAATTAATACTTCTTGCACACCATTAGTTTGAGTAGCTTGTTGTTGCTGCTGTTTGCGTCCTAGAAACCACCAGAATTCGCCACCAACTAGCGATAGTCCGCCCAGAACTACACCGATTTTAATTGGCAAAGGTTGTTCGATTTTGCGAAATAATTTACCCGTGGGTGAGTGGGGCATATTCGATTCACCTACTGGAAAAATCGAGATAATTGTTCCGACTAGAATTGCGACAAGTTTCATAATTTTACCCCCTTTAATCTCAGCGCATTCAATACAACTGAAATCGAACTAAATGCCATTGCTGCTCCGGCGATCGCGGGATTGAGTAACCAGCCCGTAATTGGAAAGAGAATTCCTGCTGCTAAGGGAATGCCGAGGACATTATAAGCAAGTGCCCAAAATAGGTTTTGTTGAATATTTTGCATTGTGGCACGACTGAGCCGAATTGCGGTCACAATGCCCTGCAAGTCGCCCGAAATCAGCGTGATGTCACTTGCGGCGATCGCCACATCCGTACCCGTGCCGATCGCCATCCCGACATCAGCCTGAGCCAAAGCCGGAGCATCATTAATCCCGTCGCCAACCATTGCGACAATTTTGAGCGATCGCGTTTGCAGATCGCCAATAGTCTGGGCTTTACGATCGGGGCGAACTTCGGCTAACACATTTTTAATCCCCACTCGATCGGCGATCGCTTTAGCAGTCCGCTGATTATCACCCGTCAGCATCACTACTTCGATCCCCATTTTTTGTAATGTTTGAATCGCTTTGGCGGAGGTTGGTTTGACGGTATCGGCAACAGCAATTGCCGCTTGCAAATGTCCGTCAATAGCCACAAAAACCACGGTTTTACCAGCATCTTCCCAGTCTTCTTTCTGCGCCTTAAATGCGGCTGAATTTATACCCATCTCATCGAACCAACGTTGGGTGCCGATCGAGATTTGTCGATCTTCTACAGTACCTTTGACACCACTGCCCGCGATCGCTTCAAACTTCCCAACAGTTGGCAATTGTGAATCTTTATTTTGGGCACGGGCGTATTGAAGTAAGGCTTCAGCGAGGGGATGTTCGGAGTTACTTTCTAATGCACCGATCGATCGCCATAAAGCCAGTGGAGCTACGATATTCGGGCTATTCGGAACGAGATCTCGGATTGAAGTAGTATCTGTGACAACAGGTTTTCCCTGAGTGATCGTGCCTGTTTTGTCCATGACGATCGTCTGGATTTTACGGGCGAGTTCGAGACTTTCGGCACCTTTAATCAAAATTCCATTTTCTGCCCCCTTGCCGATGCCCACAGTCACCGATGTGGGCGTTGCCAGACCCAAAGCGCAGGGACAAGCGATGATTAAAACGCTCACCATTGCGACGAGGGAGAGTGTAAAGTTGCCTGTAACTAGAAACCAGATCGTAAAAGTGGTAATCGCGATCGCAATAATCGCCGGAACGAACCAGCTTGTAATACTATCGGCGAGTTTTTGGATTGGTGCTTTAGAATTTTGGGCTTGCTGCACTAATTTGACGATCTGTGCCAGGGCGGTATCTTTGCCGATTTTGGTCGCCCGAAATTGAAAGCTGCCCATTTTATTGAGCGTTGCACCAACAACTTCATCGCCGACTTGTTTCGTGACGGGAAAACTTTCGCCTGTGAGCATCGATTCATCGACGGTAGAAAATCCCGATACTATTTCGCCATCGACAGGAATTTTTTCGCCAGGGCGCACTATTACAATATCTGCGATTGCTACTGATTCGATCGGGATGTCCATTTCTGCACCATCACGCACCACCCGCGCTGTTTTTGTCTGTAGTCCCATCAATGCCGTAATCGCCGACGAGGTAGCTCCCTTGGCACGATTTTCTAGCCACCTGCCCAACAATGTCAACGTGATAATCATCGCCGAAGTTTCATAATAAACCTCTGCGGATAATCCTTGGGTGCTGAAATAATTAGGATTTATTGTTATCCACAAAGAATAGAAAAAAGCAATATTAGTACCCAGAGAAATCAGCGTATTCATATCAGCGGTACGGTGCCGAAATGCTCTCCATGCCGAGCGATGAAATTCTCGCCCCACCCAAAATTGCACTGGTGCGGCGAGAGCTAATTGTACCCACGGGTTTTCTAAACTAGATAGGAAAGATGGAAGTTTGAGATTGAAATGGCTCAGGGTGCCTAGTACTAGTAGGAAACTGAGCGTTGCACCGATGAACACTCTGCGCTGAAGCTCGCGCTCTTGGCGTTGGTGTCGCCTAATTTCCGGCTCATCTTCAGAGGTAAGATCTGCGGGGATGACTTGTGCTTGATAACCAATGTCGGTGACAGTCTTGATGATGATGTCGATCCTAGTCTGCTGAGGATCGTAGCGAATTGTGGCTCGATCGATACTAAAATTGACATTACTTTCCACTACTCCTGGCACGTTTAGAATTGCTTTCTCAATACTATTAGCGCAGGAGGCACAACTCATCCCCTGGAGTTTTAGATTTAGATCTTCCATGTTTTCTTTACCACTAGTTAACTAGCAGGATAGCCAGCTTGGGCGAGTGCTTCCTTAATTTCTGGTTCGGGTGACTTAGTTTCTACCAATACAATTTTGGTTTCTAGATCGCCCTGAACTTTAGCCTTGGCATCGACTGTTCTAATTGCTCTAGTAATGTTGCTGACGCAGCTACTACAGGTCATTTCAAGAATTTCAAATTGGAGTTTCACGATCTTGAATATTTGTTTCGTAGGTGATTAGAATGTGTTGACTAAATAGTTAATCCATAGATTAGACTTATCCTAAGTATGGTAACATTTCTGCATCCGTCCAATCTCGGTGGTTGGAGCTTTGAGGTGTCATAAAAATATTGCTCGTTCAGCTTTGCTGTACCGGAGGTAATCGACACAATATCCCCAACTTCTAACCTGAGAGAAGTTGGGGATATGTTGTGCTCTTGGCCAATATGTCAATCTCGGTGGGGAGACAAAAATAACTTAGCTATTAACTACTGCCGACCGCTCTGATAGGAAGTTTAATTCCCCGTTAGAGGTATTTAAGTGAAGGACACGACAAAAACTCCACACTAGCTAGTTATTTTATTGGTTAAAGAATGTAATCGAATCACAATTTCGGCACTATTTTTTAACTGTCTACCAACTTGCCGTCGTTCCCCTTCATTTGGTAGTAATAGGTCACAGCGATATAACTCCCATCCAGCAAATTATCAATTTTGCAAGTAAGTGGCTATTGCAACAGCAACCGCTCCACTACCGCCAGCTCGACAATCTAAATAGCTTTTGCAATCATCAGAAATGAATTATCTATTAATTGCTTGCCTCTTAAATCAATATTAGCTAATCCGACTGCCAGATCGAATCATCCAAAAGGATGAGTTTTTTAATGGATTAAATTTAGTGAAATTAGTTATCAGCTTGCGCTTTTTGCTAGAGATTCTCGGCGCGATAATTGCGGTTCTAGATCTCGAAGCTGTTGCTGTTGCTGATTAAATTCTTTCTGCTCGACACTTAACAATTGAGTATTACTAGATTGCATATCCCATTGAGTTTCAGCCAAAAGGAATAGATTACCCGCTGTAATAATTCCCGTCCACAAGAATTGCCAAGTAGGCAGATATTGTAATATGGCAATTGCACCTAGATGGATCGCGCTGCTAACCAAAAATGCCCGAGATTTTAGACCCCAAGCGGTGATGGCATAACCGATCGCACTAACTCCCAACCAGATCGAGCACAGATATGGCAATATCACCCAGCCGCCGCCCAGGATGCCCCAGTCAGTCAATAACACACCACCAATGGTCAATCCTACCCAAGCGTATACAACCCAGCGTAATCGCTCTACTGTCACCCAATACCAAGTCAGATAGCAGGTACCCCAAGCACCAATTAATGTCAAAATCGACCAGACGATCGCCTGGGCTGCCCAACTCACAGTCAGAAACTGCGCTGTCGAGAAAATAACCGCCGTAATCACACCCCACAACATGAAAACTTGGTCGATGCGGGTATAGAAGCTAGAAAACAGTTTGAAGTTTTTGATTTGAATGTGGATATGGAGCAGCCCTTCAAGATCTTGTAGATCTAGGGCGTGTTGTTTGCGTTGGAGAATCGGCTGGAGGGTGCTAAAAGCAGTCATTCTATTGGGGTTAGTGAATATTTGGCTGGAGCTAAACTTAATTTGGTGGATGTTTTTTATTGGGTAAGTCTAACTATAAAGCTAATCTTTAGTTATTGCCCGTTATGCTAATTTGCTTTGTCAAAATAATTAAATTTCCAGGCTCTAATGGAGTTGGGTGGGTTGGGTTTCATTCTTCTGCTTGGTGCGCTGAACCGTCGGGGAACCCGACGAGCGCGCATCCGCAATCCAACCCACAGATCTTAATCTTGCTGATGGTATTTCCTCGATCGAAGAGTTAGGCTTCAGGTTGATGACCGGACAGACGCTATTGCTGGGGCAAACGCTTTGCTACCGCAACCTCAAGTACACCAACGATAAATTTATTTTGTGGCAATCGTTTGTAACGTTTTAAGGTAGAAAATAGCATCTGAATCTGGTACGATCGGCTAGTTCAATACAATTGGACTAATCGATCGTATCCACAGTTTCATCTGTTGGGAGTAAAAAATGCAAATCCCCACCCTCACCTTGCTGATTGTTGAAGACTTGGCGACAGATAGAGAGCGATATCGACTCGCTCTGAGCCAAGATGCAAGCTGTACTTATCACCTGTTGGAAGCAGCCTCTGTGGCGGCGGGACTGAAATTATGCCGCACCAGCACGATCGATGCGATATTACTCAATTATAAGCTCCCCGATGGGGATGGGCTGGAGTTTCTAGCAGCCCTAAACGCTCAAAGTAATGGCAGTAGTCCACCTGTGGTGATGGTGACGGGAATGGGCGACCCCAGAATTGCGGTCAAAGCGATGAAACTGGGAGCAGAAGACTATTTGGTCAAAAGCGACCTGACACCGGAACTACTGAGATCGACGATGGGAACGGCGATTCTCCAGGGGAGAGGCTACGCCAACGACAATGCCCGCTTGCGGCTGGAGTTGCAGCAGTCTCAAGCGCAAACCGAACTCAATTCGATCGCAACCAATCAGCAGATTACGACGATTTGGGAAAGCATGACTGATGCGGATATTACGCGCGACCGGTTCTTCGATATATCCCTCGATCTGCTCGCGATCGCCAATTTAGACAATTACTTCGTGCGATTGAATTCAGCTTGGGAGCAGACTTTGGGCTTTACTACCGCAGAATTAACGGCACAGCCCTTTCTCGACTTCGTACATCCCGACGATCGCGCCACAACCCTAGCGACTGCCCAAGGATTGAGTAGAGGTCAGACGGTAATTAGGTTTCAAAATCGCTACCGCTGCAAAGATGGCTCCTATCGGTGGCTGTCGTGGAGTTCGAGGCCATATGACGAGCAGAATTTGGTATATGCAGTCGCCTATGATATCACCGAACAGAAGCGCGATGAAGAACTACTCCGCCAGAGTGAGGAATTAAAACGTCGCATCTTGGAGAGCAGTCGCGACTGCATCAAAGTTTTGGACTTACAAGGTCGTTTGATGTATATGAACGACTACGGACAGTCACTGATGGAAATTGATGACTTCGACACTGTTGCTAGGAGTCAATGGCTCGAATTCTGGCAGGATAGCGAACGAGAATCGGCTCAAACTGCCTTTAGCACAGCCTTGGCGGGAGGAGTCGAGCGGTTTGATGGTTCTTGTGTGACGGCCAAAGGGACATCGAAATGGTGGGAAGTAATTGTGACACCGATCCTTGCTACCGATGGTCGGGTCAGCCAAGTTTTATCGGTTTCGCGCGATATGACCGAACGAAAACGGCTGGAGACGGTGCGGCTAGAGGCAGAGCAAGAGCGGGACAGGTTTTTCAGTCAGTCACTCGATCTGTTGGCGATCGGCAATTTCGATGGGTATTTCGAGCGGATCAATCCAGCTTTCGGGCGACTGTTGGGTTTTACGGAAACTGAATTTGTCTCCCGACCTTTTATCGACTTTGTGCATCCAGACGATCGCGCATCAACCCTCGCTGCCGCTCAAAGTCTAGCAGAGGGAGAGATCTTAGTTGACTTCGAGAATCGGTGTCAGTGTAAAGATGGCTCAATTGTCTGGGTGTCGTGGACTGCGACACCATACCAGCAGAGCAATTGTTGGTATGGTGTCGGTCGAGATATATCCCTTCGCAAAAGCCAGTCAGCGGCACTACTGCAAAGCGAACGGAAGTTTAGTGCCATTTTCAACCAGACCTTCCAGTTAATGGGATTGGTAAACCTGGATGGGGTGTTGCTAGAGGTCAATCAAGCCGCCTTAGATTCGATCGCGGCTTCAAAGTCCGAAATCATCGGTAAAAGCTTTTGGGACGCTCCCTGGTGGCAGACAGGGCAGCTTCAGCAGCAACTCAGAGATGCGATCGCCACTGCTGCCAGCGGTGAATTTGTGCGGTACGAGGTAGAATTTCCCAATCCCAGTGGTGGGATCACGATCGCGGACTTTTCATTCAAACCGATGTTTGATGAAGTCGGACAAGTTGAATCGATCGTCGCAGAAGGGTACGACATCACCGAACGCAAACAGGCTCAAGCCGATCTAGAACAGCGCAATCAAGAGCTAGACAGCTTTGTCTATATCGTCTCTCACGATCTCAAAGCACCCCTGCGAGGAATTGCCAGTCTGTCGGAATGGATCGAGGAAGATTTTGAGGGATCGCTCAGTGTCGCCAATCAACAGCAAATGACACTCTTACGCAGCCGAGTCTACAAGATGGAAGCGACGATCGATGGCTTGCTCGACTATGCCCGCAGCGGGAGCGCGGTTGAGGCGGTTGAGTCAGTCTCCATCGCCGAACTGCTGGCTGATGTCATCGATCAGATCGCCCCACCGCCGACATTTAGGATCGAGCTACCCCCCGAACTACCGACGTTATTGACGCGGCGGCTACCATTGTTCCAGGTATTCGCCAATCTGATCGGCAACGGCATCAAACATCATCATTCTGAGACTGGCTCGATCGTGGTTTCGATCGCGAAGCGCGGTGACTGCTATGAATTCTCGATCGCGGATAATGGCCCAGGGATTGCGCCAGAGCATCACGATCGGATGTTCAAGATCTTCCAAGCCGTGAATCCCCAAAATCGATCGGACAGTACGGGCATCGGGCTGGCGATCGTCAAAAAAATTGTCGAAGCCGAAGGTGGGACGATTTGGCTGGAGTCCGAACCTGGTAAGGGCACAACATTTTACTTTACCTGGCGCAACTCTTAGGATAGCCGCACCTCGACAGATAACCTGTAGGGGTGCCCCTCGTGGGTACCCTCAGATCTACGCTAATTACTAATATTTTCCGACTGGAGCAAGATGTAAGTATGCTCACATCTTGCTCCAATGCACAGATACTATTACTAAGCGTATATCTAGGGTACCCATTAAGCGGCGTTTTTATGCGGGGGGAACCCCCGCATAAGAAAACGACAAGACAGGGCACCCCTACAGATAACAGGGGTGCCCTCAGCTCTATGCTAATTACTGTATCAACTATCAACTATCAATATTAGTTGTAGTTTTCGAGTTAGGCTTGAGTTCGTTGACAATGTTTATGCCCATCAACACGATCGCCAGTACCCAGCCAGTGCCCATAATTAGTGGTGTGTTTGCTTGCCGAATCGCAATCGCTACCAGTGCCCAGACGATCGTCAGTACATAAGCAGTGTCACGGCGGCGAATACTCATCACCGCCGCAATTACGCTGGCGATTGTCATCATCACCACCGTCCAGACACTAGGTGCAATCCCCCAGCCGTCCCACTTGATGCTGTATAGTCCAGTCGCTACATTGACGATCGTCGCCACGCTAATCCAGCCGAGATAGATCGAAATCGGCAGGTGAATAAACCAGCGTTCTTGCCGCGAAACTCGCTCCCGTCCGATCCCCAGCCGTTGGTGCAGCACCATCAGCGGGATGAGGATCCCCAACATCGCCAGATTGGATAACGGAAATAAACGGGCAAGAAACATGTAAATCCAGACGCACTGAGCGATACAGGCGATCGCCAGCAGATAGCCACTCCGTCGCAAGCGGGGATTTTCGCGCTGACTGGGTTGGAGTTGATAAATCCCCAAGGCAATCAAACCGAGATAAACCAGCCCCCAAATTGCAAAGGCATAATTAGCCGGAATAATCTGGACGGCTGCAAAAAGGGTATTGGAAAGATTGCCAACGCTCACTCCATTCAGCGGAAAGAGGTTGGATAAAGTATTAATGACAATACTTCCAATCACAGCGGCAAGAGTCGTTATCTGCCGCCGGAGATCTGAATCGGGTTGGTTAGAGTTCATGGCTTACCGTCATGCCGCTTGGGATCTTTCTTTTGCTTTTTGGTTTCATTCGGTGGTGCTTTCGGTTTTTTAGTTTCTTTATTACCTTTTTGCTCTTTTGACATCACAGTTCTCCCAGAAATTACTACACTAGTGCTCCACGGCGGAAGTCAAGGTACCATTTATTCCTCCCAGTCTCCCAGTCCTCCCAAAATAGTAACTAGATTTATGCCGTAGAGTACTAGTGCTGGAGCAGCGGAGAGATGAGCAGAAAACATCAGCAATTCTAAATTTGGGCAATTCAGGATGAGTTGGCAGTTGTGAGGGGTTCAAACTCATCAAGCATAAAAGAAAATAGATGCTGCCAGCTATCAAAGACAAAATAGGTAGTCAAAGTTCGCAGATCGTGGAAAAAG
>JANXVE010000077.1 GCA_025351825.1 Chamaesiphon sp. 341R_metabat_111
TTAAATCTTCGCATCAAATAGGCGGCGGCGAAGTCACCATTGGGGTGTTTGGCGAGGAGATCGGCAAAATCGAAGACTTGTTGGGCGATTTCGATGCCAACTTTATCGATGACGGCTTGACGTTCGAGTTGATGGGCGTGACTGGTGCGGGCTTGGGCTTGCCAAATGCCGGAGAAGATTTGGGCGATATTGGTGTCGAGCTTGAGCTGTTCGAGTATTTCCCATTCACCTCGATCGCACCAAATCCCGCCGCAAGTGAGACAATGTTCTAGATAAAATGGCTCCTTTAAAGCAACTTTTCCCCTTGCCATTACACAGTCACATTCTGGACAGGGAGCTGTTTTGGCATCTAGCGGACTGGGAGTGTAAGGCAGATCGTAATTCTGTGCTAAAACGTCGGGGTTGGGGGGAATCTCTGCACGTTGAGATCGCCATGTCTGATAATTGCGTCCAGAAATCCAGTCACCCCGACACTCACGACAATGCTTTGTCAACAATAAATCGCTGAGAAGTCCATTCACTAGTTCGAATTTACATTTAGGGCAATGCATCTTTGAGTTAGGCTTTAGGCTTTGGGCTTTAGGGGATTAGATCTGTAGGTTGGGTTGAAGAATGAAACCCAACGAACTCAACTTTCAATTACAGCTTGGCAGTATTTTAACAGCAAATCTAGCTTTTCTTGGTAGGCTTGGCGGCGTTGCTGGAGGGTGGTGGGATTACGGGCGGCGGCGATGAAGGTGAGATCGATCGGGAGTAGTCGCAACAATCGATGACTTTCGGTTAAATACGATCGCATTTTACCAGCGATCGGATCTGGCAGACTATCTAGATCTTGCGGGAGAATGTGCGACTCAAAGAATTCGATCGATCTGCTCAGACTGACTTTCAAGTCTGGAATCGAGTCAGTGGGCAACTTAGACAGGAGCGTAAATAATTGTTGCCACATCAAAATCTGTTCGGTTGGCAGCATGAGTAACTTCGTTAGAATAGAACGTACCTGCAACTAATCTTACACTTTTGACGATCGAGCAGACCCTACATTTTTAGCTCTATTGGTTCTATCCTATCCTCTTCAGCCATGACCACCCCCCTTTCTATTTCCGCTGATGATATTGCTGCATCTACCTTACATCACGCGGATGCTGATGATGAAACCTACAGTTGCGATATTCCTGACTGGTTGCAGCAGTGTTTGGATGGAGTCCAACATCCCGATCTAGCAGTGAATAATGACAGAGAGTTAATTAAGAATGCCTTTCAATTTGCCTACGATCTACATGGCGATCAAAAGCGCAAATCGGGAGAACCATATATCTGTCATCCCGTGGCAGTTGCTGGGTTGCTGCGAGATTTAGGTGGTGGAGCTGCGATGATTGCGGCTGGATTTTTGCATGATGTGGTGGAAGATACCGAGATTACGATCGATGAAATTGGATCGAGATTTGGTCAAGAGACAGCACATTTAGTTGAAGGGGTAACTAAGCTGTCCAAATTTGAATTTTCGAGTAAGAAAGAGCAGCAGGCTGAAAACTTTCGGCGGATGTTTATTGCGATGGCCCAGGACATTCGGGTGATCGTGGTTAAGTTAGCAGATCGAGTGCATAATATGCGAACGCTCGATCATTTACGCCCCGAACGACAGCAAGCAATATCTCAAGAAACTCGTGATATTTTCGCACCATTAGCAGATAGATTGGGTCTAGGTCGCATCAAATGGGAACTAGAAGATCTCTCGTTTAAATACATAGAAGCTGAAGATTATCGCCGGATTCAAGACTTAGTTGCTGAGAAGCGAACAGCCCGAGAAGCGAGGATTGCCAACGTTACCGAAATGATCCGGCATCGGCTCGATCGAGCAGAAATCGAGCATGTAGATATTAGCGGTAGACCAAAACATCTCTACAGCATCTATCAAAAGATGCGGTATCAAAAGAAAGAATTTAGCGAGATTTACGATCTGACTGCAATTAGAATTATCGTCAGATCGAATCATGAGTGTTATCTGGCTTTGGCTGAAATTCATGATGCGTTCAAACCCATTCCTGGGAGATTTAAAGATTATATCGGCTTACCAAAAAACAACCGCTATCAGTCACTCCACACCACCGTTGTCGGATTTACCGGAACGCCACTAGAAGTCCAAATTCGGACACTAGAAATGCACAATGTGGCAGAATATGGAATTGCCGCTCATTGGAAATATAAAGAAGCTGCTAAATCAGAAGTCGATAAACCAGAAACTACCAAAGAAACTAAAGCAAGCACTACTACCAGACGCACAGAAGTTGATGAGAAATTTTCCTGGCTGCGTCAGCTATTAGAGTGGCAAAATGATGTCAAAGATGCGATCGAATTTGACGATCATCTCAAAGACTCCTTACTCGAACGCGATGTCTATGTCTTCACCCCCAAAGGCGAAGTCGTCTCGCTCCGCCAAGGCTCCACCCCCGTCGATTTTGCCTACCGG
This sequence comes from Chamaesiphon sp. 341R_metabat_111, assembly GCA_025351825.1. Lineage (GTDB taxonomy): Bacteria > Cyanobacteriota > Cyanobacteriia > Cyanobacteriales > Chamaesiphonaceae > Chamaesiphon. The sequence goes on from JANXVE010000077.1 coordinate 2,468, forward strand.
ATCCATACCGAAGTCGGTAATCACTGCTCTGGTGCTAAAGTCAACGATCGAATCGTCCCTCTATCCCGCAGCCTGTCCAATGGCGATATTGTCGAAGTCATTACCCGCGAAAATAGTCATCCCAGCCTTGACTGGCTGAACTTCGTCGTCAGTCCTGGTGCGCGCAACCGGATCGTCCAATGGTACAAGCGATCGAATCGCGATGAAAACGTCGCCAGAGGACGCGAATCATTGGAGCGAGAACTCGGCAAAAGCGGTCTAGAAGCCCTGCTCAAGTCCGATCCGATGCTAGCAGTCGCCCAGAAGTGCAACTACGTCACTGTCGAGGATTTACTCGCAGGGTTGGGCTATGGCGAAATCACCCAACAAATGGTTGTCAATCGGCTGCGCGAGATCGTCAGGGATCGGGAAGCTCTTACCCCAGAACTACCACCGACAACAGTTCCCAAGCAATATGCTCCTGCCCATAGTGACTTCCCGATCTTAGGGATTGAGGGACTAGTACATCATTTAGCAGGCTGTTGTAATCCGATTCCAGGCGAACCAATTATTGGGTTAGTTACCCGCATCAACGGGATTTCGATTCACCGTCAAGGCTGTGTCAATGTCGAGCAAATGGACGGCAACCGACTTCTACCCGTCAGTTGGAATACCCAAGTTACCAAAGAAAAGCCCCGTACCTATTCAGTTAGTGTCAAAGTAGAGGTACTCGATCGAGTAGGGGTGCTCAAAGATGTATTGTCCCGCTTGACTGATAATAGAATCAATGTGCGATCGGCTAACGTGATCACTCACTATGCCAAACCCGCAATCATCGATCTGTCGATCGAAGTTAGTGATAAATTACAGCTAGAACGCTGTTTCGCTCAAATTAAACAGATGAGTGATGTCTTAAACATCCGTCGTATTACCCAATCTGAGAATTAACCATGATTATCGATGAATCTATGCAAAATGCGATCGTTGGTGGACTAGCGATTGCGATCGCCATCGGCGCGATGCTAATGATGTTTAGTACTGTTTGGACAACTAAGAAATAGGTAAATTAGTTGATAATTGATAGTTGATAGCTAAACTTTTACTTTGGGCGATCTAATCCCCGCTCTTAGCTGATTTTCCTATTGTTCGAGTTGGGATCTATAGCTACTGGTGCTATATTCACTACGGTAGCTATTTGAAGGCTGAGACAAAGATTCCGATCGGGGCGCAATTGTGCCGATCGATTCGAGATCGCGGAGGATATAGTTGAGCTGATTGGCGATCGAACTAATTGAAATGGAAGACTGACTATCTATCTCACGAGTAGCCTGCAAAAAATGTAAGCGCATTTGCCAGGTGGTATGGCTGGGATGCTTGTTGAGATATTCTAATACTGCTTGGCGATTAATCATAAGTGTTACCCGAAGTTGCTCTTATGGGTATTTTTACTCAATTGTCAGTAGTTGTGTCAGCATCTTAACATTGTCGTCGCTATTCTAATAATTCAGCCGATAGCCAATTTTGCGGACAGTCTCGATGGGATCTGGGTGTCCGAGCTTTTTGCGAAGTGAGAGGACGTGGCTGTCTACGGTGCGAGGATTGTCAATATCGTCCCAAGCACGCTTCAATAATTCACGGCGATGGACTGGACGACCGTTAGCTTGGGCGAGAACATAGAGTAAACTAAACTCTTGGGGGCTGAGGTCTATTCTGGTTTCTAGCGGCTTTGCCTGGGATTTATCACTTAGATAGAGACACCGCCGTACTAAGTCAATTCGTAAATGCCCATAAGTCAGCTCGGTAGGAATCGTCGTCAACCCACGAGTCCGCCGCAGCAGAGCCGCAACTCGTGCCAAAAATTCCGGCATCCCAAACGGTTTCTTCAGGTAGTCATCAACTCCAGCCTGAAGTGCGCTGACTAAATCGATGTCACGGATTCGGGCTGACAGCATCAGGATGAGCGAATTGCCACGGGGGTACAACCATTTGCAAAACTCCACCCCTTCGCCGTCGGGTAGATCGGAATCGACGATCGCAAGCGTGGGTAATTCTCGATCGCAATGTTGATATGCCTGTGCTAATGTCGCAGATTGTTGGACATGATAACCAGCTTGGTGAAGATGCCAAGTCAATAGCGATCGTAAGTTATGATTGCCTTCAATAACATGAATCTGCACGCTTTTTCAAGAGATGATTGCTG